>NZ_JBRIIO020000019.1:0-119223 GCF_052976845.2 Nakamurella sp. GG22
GTGGAGACGACGGTGCGGGGTTCCCCGGTGTCGTTGGGGGTTTCGTCCAGCAGCAGGTCGATTGCGCCGCGGGCGATGTGGTTGAAGGGCTCGCGGACGGTGGTCAGCGGAACAGGGAGACGGCTGACGACGGGAATGTCGTTGTAGCCGATGATCGACAGGTCGTCGGGGATGATCAGGCCGCGGGCGGCGGCGGTGGCCATGGCGCCGATGGCGTTGTTGTCGTTGACCGCGAAGATGGCGGTGGGCGGGTCGGGGCGGTCGAGCAGGGTGCGGGCGGCGGCTTCGCCGGCTTCCATGGTGTACGCGTCGCCGGCGATGAGCGAGTCGTCCAGCCGAATACCGGCTTCAGTGAGGGCGGCCCGGTAGCCGGCCCGGCGCTGCACGGCGGTGGTGGCGTACTCCGGGCCCATGATCAGCCCGATCCGGTGGTGGCCGTGGTCGATGAGTTTTCGGGTGGCGAGGTACCCGCCGAGGTGGTCGTCGCCGATCGAGGCCGGGTGGATGTCGTCGGTGCGCAGGACCAGGACCTGCTGGCTGTCGCCGTCGATCCGCAGTGGCGAGCCGGTGCGCGCGGTGGCGCGGATGATTCCGTCGACCCGGCGGTGCAGCAGGGACTGCACCGCGACGCGTTCTGCCTCGGGGCTGTCCTGGGTGGTGGCGACGACGGCGAACAGCCCGCGGGCGGCGGCCGCGGCGGCGATCTCCTCGTAGAGCATGGCCATCACGGTGTCGGTGAGGCGGGGCACGATCACCCCGATGGTGCTTGTGCCGGACCGGCGCATCGCGGACGCGAGGGGGTCACGGACGTAGCCGAGGTCGGCGGCTGCCACCCGGACCCGTTGTGCAGCAGCGGTCTTCGAGGTCGGTAACCGCTCGTCCAGTACCCGGGACGCGGTTGAAATGCTGACCCCGGCCACCCGGGCCACATCTCGCAACGTCACCACCCCGCCGAGGGTAACCGGTGTGACGGCGATCTCTCGGAAGCGCGGGTTGACGTCGACTGGATGAGCGGCCATAGTTGCAATCGTTCCCGTAAACGTTCCAGAAGTCAATGCCGACACCCGCCGGAACGTTCCCGCGAGTTCCCTGAGGAGGAGCCAACGATGTCTCCCCCGCACAGGTTCGACGTGCCCTTGAGAGCACCTTGCTCTGCGGGTGGCAACCAGACCCGCTCCTTCATCGCCGCGGTCACCCTGGTCGCGATCACCTCCGCCCTCCGGGTCACCTGCGGGCCGCTGGCCGACCAGCGGATCCCGGCACTTCGCCCTTCTCACGGGTGTAGCCGGGGGAGGTGATGGGCAGAAAGAGCTTCGCCGTCGTGGATCTCATCGAGTTGTTCGCGCAGTGGGAGGCCGGGCGGTCTCAGGTACAGATCAGCGAGAGCCTGCATTGGGACAGGAAAACGATCCGGAAGTACCTCGCGCCGGCCATCGCCGAGGGTTTGGTGCCGGGTGGTCCGCCAGCGGGCGAGGCGGCGTGGGCGCGGCGGATCACAGCGTGGTTCCCGGAGTTGTCCGATGAACGGTCGCGGAAGGTGACATGGCCGGCGATCGAGGTGTACCGGAACTACATCGAGGAACAGTTGAAGGACGGAACCGCGGTGTCCATGATCAGTTCACGGCTGCGCACCGACAAGGGCCTCATTGTTTCGCGCTCATCGCTACGGCGGTGGATCGCGGCGAACCTGCCCGAGGAGGCCGTTCACCCTCGCAGGGCATCGCCGCCACGCCGCCCGCCGAGTTGAGCACCAATCAAATAGCGCCTCGGCCAAACTGATCTTCTCGAAGACCGCACACCTCTCCGCAGGCGACCGTGTTCGAGCACTATCCAACATAGGGTTTCAGTTCTCAAGCTGAGGATTTATCTGACCAATCCCCGTGGGGAATTACCTGGCCACTGAGGAATTGTTTGGCCACCTATCACGGCCGGGCCGGTTTCGGAAGAGGGGATCAATCCCCGAGCTGCCAGCACGATGAGCACAGCAATACGCGAGCAGTCAACGGAACACATGGAGTGAGTGACCGCCGACGAGGTGGAGCATGTGGTCGCGAACCGAGATGAGAATGTCGAAGCGGGGTTCGGAGCACCCTTCCCGCTCCAGTGAGTGATCGTGAGACCGCGTGAGATGAGGGCGTTTTGCTGCTCTCTAGGTCCAGTTGATGATGTGACAGGACGCCGCGGGGAGCTGGTTGATTGCATCGCAATGAGATCGGCTCAGTCTTTCGTTGTTCGATCAGTATGGGACATTCGAGGGGTATTGAGTCACGGCCGGACGATCTTCGCAGGTCGCTGCTGACAATTGCCGGACAAATCTCCGGACAGTGGAATCGTGACCCCTCGACTGCACTCCCCACTCTTGACAGAGCGCCCAAGTGAGAGTTATGTCTCTGGCGCTGGACAACAGACCGGCCGGGGCCCGGGTCACCGTCATAGGACCGTGACGCCGGGAAAGGATGCTTGTGGCCCAGTCATCATTGTTGCTCTCGATGGGTGGCGCTATGAATGGCGTGATAGTCCGGGGAATCACTAATAACCTGAATTCGGACAGGGTCAGCTACACCTCCAGGTGCGTTAACCGTTCGGTGAGCGACCCCGTTACCAAAGGGGTGACTCATGCAGGTTCCGTAGGCCAGGACTGAACGGTGTGATGGCGATCTCATCGAACTGGGGGTTGACGACACCACAGTCAGCAGCGATAGTTGCAATCGTTCCCGTAAACGTTCCGGGATCAACGCGATCACTCGAAGGAACGTTCCCCACAGTCTCCTGAGGAGGAGTCAACGATGTCTCTCGGAAACCTCGATCTGCGTGGTCTGAACCCGGCCCCGGTCACCCCGTTCACGGTCGACGGCGACGTGGACTACGCCGCTCTGTCCGACCTGGGCAAGTTCCTGGCCTCGGTCGACGGGGTCAAGTCACTGGTCGTGCTCGGGCACGCCGGTGAGGGCACCTTCCTGACCCAGGACGAGCAGGTCAAGGTCATCGAAACCCTCGTCGACGAGGTCGGCGACCAGGTCGCGATCATCGCCGGCATCACTGGTGAGGGCACCAAGGTCGCCGTCGAGGAGGCCCAGCGGGCCGTCGCCGCCGGCGCCAAGGCCGCCCTGACCTACCCGTCACACGGCTGGCTGCGTTTCGGCTACCAGGACGGCGCCCCGCAGGACCGGTACAAGGCCATCTGGGAAGGTGCCGGGCTGCCGCAGATCATGTTCCAGTACCCGGACAACACCAAGGCCAACTACAACCTGGACACCCAGCTGGAGATCGCCGGCCAGGAAGGCGTGTTCTGGACGAAGAACGGTGTGCGCAACATGCGCCGCTGGGACACCGAGATCCCGGTGCTCCGCCGCGAGTACCCGGACCTGCAGATCTTCTCCTGCCACGACGAGTATCTGCTGCACACCATCATGGACGTCGACGGCCTGTTGGTCGGTTACGGCAACATGGCCCCCGAACTGCTGGTCGAGTTCATCAAGGCCGGCAAGGCGCAGGACTGGACCGCCGCCAAGAAGATCCACGATCAGCTGCTGCCGCTGACCAAGGCCGTTTACCACCGGGGCTCGCACATGGAGGGCACCGTCGCCCTCAAGCACGCCCTGGTCTCCCGCGGCGTCCTGGCCCACGCCACCGTCCGCAGCCCGCTGCTGCCGCTGGCCGAGGGTGCCGACGTCGAGATCGCCGACGCCCTCAAGGCCGCCGGCATCATCTGACCCACCGTCCATCAGTCGCGGCCGACGCCCGCTGATGGTCCGGCCGACTGATCGGCCCCGGGCAAGCCGCCCGGGGCCGATTGACCGTGCCCTGCACCGATCCGCCCGGCCGACGCCCGCGGATCACGGGGTGGCGGGCCTACCGCACACTGCGGCGGCCCCCACCCACCGGGACCACACCCCCATCGCCACTTGCGTTTTGCGCCAGTCGCGAGGTGACCCGGTTCGGTGACACAGCAGTCCCGACGGACTCCGCGCCCAGCGGAGGGCGAGGAAAACCCAAACCATCATGACAACTCATATCACCGGCGAGGCGGAAGCCAACGCCAATGCGAACGCCCTTTTGGTCGGCCGACTGGAACGGATTCCGGTCACCCGACGATTGCTCTGGATCCGCGTCATCATCGGATCCGCGACCTTCTTCGACGCTTACACCGTGCTGGTCATCGCTTTCGCGATGCCACAGCTGGTGAAGGAATGGAGCCTGAGCCCGGCCGAGGTCGGGATGATCCTGTCCGCAGGGTATGTCGGGCAACTCGTGGGCGCGATCGGCTTCGGCTACTTGGCCGAACGCATCGGCCGGCTTCCCACCCTGTTGATCACCATCATCCTGTTCGTCTCGATGGACGTCGCCTGCCTGTTCGCCTTCAACGGGGCATCGATGATGCTGTTCCGGTTCCTGCAGGGCATCGGAACCGGCGGCGAGGTCCCGGTGGCCTCCGCCTACATCAACGAATTCATCGGCGCCAAGAAGCGTGGCAGGTTCTTCCTGCTCTACGAATTGATCTTCCCGATCGGCCTGCTGTTCGCCGGCATCTCCGCCTACTTCCTGGTCCCGAACTTCGGCTGGAAGGCATTGTTCATCGTCGGCATCATCCCGGCGCTCATCATGATCCCGTTGCGGGTTCTGATGCCCGAATCCCCCCGCTGGCTGGCCTCCAAGGGCCGGATCGGCAAGGCCGACAAGATTGTCTCCATGCTGGAGAACGAAGCGGTCAAGGAGGGCAAGCCGCTGCCCGAACCGGTCATCCGCCCGGTCGACCCGAGAGCGACCCAGAAGTCGGACTGGCGGGAGCTTTTCAAGGGCATCTACCTCAAGCGAACCCTGATGATCTGGGTCCTGTGGATCGCCGTGTACACCATCAACAACGGCATGATCACCTGGCTGCCCACCCTGTACACCCAGGTGTTCGACGTGCCCCTGCAGACCAGCCTGCTCTACGGGTGGACCACCTCCGCGTTCGGTGTCGCCGCATCCGTCGCCTGTGCTCTGCTGATCGACAAGGTCGGCCGGAAACGCTGGTACACCGCGGCTTTCCTGCTCGCCGTGGTCCCGCTGGTCGCGCTCGCCCTGCTCGGCGCCACCTCCGCTGTGCAGGTCCTGGTCGGCGCAACAGTCACTTACGCCATCCTGCAGACGATCGCGTTCTCCCTCTACCTGTACTCCGCCGAGCTCTACCCGACCCGGCTCCGCGCCATCGGTACCGGATTCGGCAGTGCCTGGCTCCGCGCAGGATCCTCGCTCGGCCCCGTCCTCGTCGGCTTCATCGTCGCCGGCGTGGGGATCCAATACGTCTTCGTGCTGTTCGCCGTCATCGCAGTCATCGGCGGCCTGACCACCAAGTTCTTCGGGATCGAGACCAAAGGCCAGGTCCTCGAAGAACTCTCGCCCTGACCCACATCCGCACCGCGCCCCCTGCCCGCCCGCAGATCACCGATCTGCGGGCGGGCAGTGGATCAGGACCCGGCCGCCCACACCCACCTGTATCGGTGGCGGCGACGACCCGGAGTCGCCCGCCTCCCGAACCCACACTCAGAGAACTGAGGAATGCACGCATGTTTGAGCAGATGCTGGTTGCGATCGACGTGACATCGAACGAGAACAACGTCCTCGACGCGGCGCAGAACCTGGCCAACCTCACCAGCGGGACCGTGCACCTCCTGCACGTGGCCGAACAGCAGGCGACGACCGGAGAGATGCTCGGCGAGGGCCTCGCAGTGACGGGCGGTGCGGATGCCGATGCCAGAGAGATGGCGCTGAGCGACCAAGCCGTCGCGCGACTCACCGCTTCAGGCGTGAAGGCGGACGGGCAGGTCATCCAGATCACTCGGGGCTCACAGGCCGACATCGCCAGGGTCATCTTGCGCCGCGCTCAGGAACTGAACGTCGACGTGATCGTGCTCGGGGAGAGCCTGCACGGGAGGACTTCGAGGCTTTTCCGGGGAAGCGTCGCCGATGAGGTTGTGCACCACCATCCCCAGTGCTCGGTGCTGCTCGTTCCCTGAACGGGGTTCGTGATGAAATTCCCGGTTGACCGCCCGCCGGGACCCGGTGTGCCCGTCACGCCACTTCCCGCCCGGCGGGCCGAGCATCAGGAATCGCCACGGGCGGCCTGGCAAGGAACCGACAGCTCCGAGCTTTCCACCCGACCAACGCACGAACCACCGACCGCGAGAACCGGACCGCCGCAGCCAAAGACATCTGCCGTCGGTGCCCCGCGGTGACCGCCTGTCCGTCCACGCGCTCCGAGCCCGCGGATCCAACGGCACCATTCGCCGATCGGCGCGTTCCGTTGCGCCCTGTGGAGTCTCGCGCAATTGTCGATGCGGTCAAATGTACTTGCATTCCCGCGTGGAAACTCTCGAATACGCGCCCCCGACTCAGACCCGTTCAGCCGCTTGGCCACTCGGCTCACGATCGCACAGTATTGTCCGGCCCGACCGCACCGGGCGGCCGGAACCGTCACCTACCGAGCGGGAGGGCGTGCCTGCAAACCTGACAACGCTGACCGGGAACAGCGAGGACAGCATCAGTCAAAGGAGAGATCGCAGGAGGAGAGTTCGGCAGGAGGAGAGATCGGTGCGAGGAGGAAGGTCAGTACGAGGCGAGGTCCGGCACCCGAAGGTGCGGCATCACCAAGTCGAAGAGCTTTACGTCGATGACGTCGGACCCCAACTGGTGTTTGCCGTCGGAACGGGCCAGCCGGCGCTCGGCGGCCTCGGGGCTGTCGTAGGCAACAGTGATCGCGGCCCTACCCCACTCCGGATTCACCAGCACGCTCGCGCTGCAGTAGCCGCGGATTGCCCTGAGCGCCGGCAGGCTGACCGCCGAGAAATCGTCGATGAAGGCTTCGGTGGCTTCCCTGGGTACGCGGAGCCACGTCACCCGCACGCAGGCGGCTGTCTTCGAGTCGTACCGCCGGTCCATAGCCGCGACGCGCCACTCCTCGATCTCGGCGGTGCCCTCGAGGGTCCGGGCGATGCGATCGCGGATCGGCCTGATCTTGACCACGCTGCCGTGCATGGCAGCCTCCGACTCCCAGGCCGTCGTCACGATGCACAGGCCAGTCGACCGCTGGGCAATGGCCGACATGCCGATGCACCGGGGCATCGCGAGGATTGCCGGCACGGCATCGTCGCGGATGAAGGCAACGCCCCGGTCGACGGTGTCCGAGCGACCCTGGTACGTCACAGTGCGGGCAAAAACGGTCACTGCACACCTCTCCGTGTTGCGACGCCGTATGGCCACGCCGCCTATCGGCTATTTTCCTCTCCGCACGGCCCCGGCGCCATGCGCCGCCGGAGAGGACGGTCACAGGGTGGCATTAAACCCGCCGAATGGCCGCACACCCAAACCCGGCGGCCACCCGAAACGCCGACCCGCGGGTCACCGGCCGGGCATGGAGCGCCGCACATGTCCGCAGAAGGCCGCGGCACCCCGGGTGAGGGTGCCGCGGCCTTCGGAACTCGCGTCGTGCAGGCCTCGCTCAGTGCACCGTGAAGGTGTCCGAGACCTCGACGTCATACGGAGTGGTCGTGTTCTTGTTGACCTGCGCGATGTAGGAACCGGGTTGCACGACCGGCGGCCCGGCGGCGTCGATGTCCCCGCCGCTGACACCCAGCGCCGACAGGTCGAACCTGATCTTGATCGTCTTCGACTGTCCGGCCTCGAGGGTGACCCGGGTGAAGCCGACCAGTCGCTGCGGCGGCGTGACGACGTCGCTCACCGGTTGGTTCACGTAGAGCGGGATGATGTCCGTTCCGGTCCGTGCGCCGGTGTTGGTCACCTTGAGTTGCGCGGTGACCCGGCCATCGGCGTTCACGTGTTCGGGCACCGACAGCGCGCTGCGCTCGAAGGTGGTGTACGAGAGGCCGAATCCGAACGGGTACAGCGGGTTGTAGCCGCTCCCGGGGCCGGACGCCGTGCTCGGCAGCTGGTCGAAGAACTTCGGCTGGTCACCCAACGGCGAGGGCGCGGTGGTCTGGAAGTCGCCACCCACCGCGGGCGCGTCCGACGGCCAGCTGACCGGCAGCTTGCCGCTGGGATTGACCTTGCCGAACAGCACGTCGGCCACCGCCCGGCCCGTCTCCGTACCGCCCTGGTAGGCCATCAGCACGCCGTTGGCGGAGGCCGCCGGTCCCAGGCCGACCGGACGTCCGGCGAGCACCACGACGATCACCGGCTTGCCGGTCGCCTGCAGGGCGGCGATCAACTGCTGCTGGTCGGGCGGCAGGGCGGGCGCCGGATTGTCACCCAGTCCCTCGGCGTACGCCTTCTCCCCGACAGCGACCACGTACGCGCTGGCCGTCGGCGCCGCGGCCAGCGCCGACGCCTGATCCGGGGCGTAGACCGCTGAAGGGCTGGCGGCGCGGATGCCGGTGAGCACTGTCGATCCGGGCGGGATCTGGTTCTCCGGACCCATACAGCAGACGTGGCCGGCGCCGAAAACGCCCTGCCAGCTGACGCTCCAGCCGCCCAGTTGATTCGTCATCGAGTCCGCGCTCGGTCCGGTGACGACGACCGTGTCGCTCGGTGACAGCGGGAGGGCGCCGTTCTCGTTGCGCAGCAGGGTGATCGACTCGCGCGCGGCCTTCAGAGCGGCCGGCCGGCCCGCCGTCACGGCGGCGTTGGCCTTGTCTGCGTCGATGCAGGGCTTGCTGTAATCGCGGACGCAGGGCTGGTCGAACAATCCCAGCTTGAACTTCAACGTCAGGATGCGGGTCACCGCCTCGTCGATCCTGGCCTGCGTGATGGCGCCGCTCTCCACCGCCGCGATCGCGGCCGCCTGCCATTCACCGGCGTCGAAGACCTGCATGCTCATGTCGACACCCGCATTGACCGCCTTGGCAATGGCGCCCGGCAGGTCCGCCGCCACGTGGTAGGCCGTCTGCAGGGCCGGCACGTCACGGTAGTCGCTGATCACCACTCCGTCGAAACCCATTTGACCGCGCAGGATGTCGGTCAGCAGGTAATGCGACGCGTGCGCGGGCACCGCGTTGATGGAACCGGAGTTCGCCATCACCGTCAATGCGCCCGCATCGATACCGCCGGCGTAGGCGGGCAGGATCGTGCTCTGCAGGTAGCTCAGCGGCAACAGCGCCTCTGCCCGGTCGTGCCCGTTGATGGACTGCGAGTACCCGGCGAAATGCTTGACGGTTGCGGCGACGCCCAACGAGCGGCGCTTCGCCGGGATCTGCAATGCCTTGACATTTGCGGCACCCAGCGCGGAGGCCAGCACCGGCTGCTCCGCCCATGTCTCATACGTTCGCCCCCAACGGTTGTCGCGATGCAGATCCTGTACCGGCGCGAACACCCAGTTCCATCCGGTGGCGGCGGTCGCCCTGGCGGTGACCGCACCGCTCGCCTTGGCCATCGCCGGGTTCCACGTCGCGCCGATCCCGATCGAGTGCGGGAACAGCGGAGCCTGCCAGGGATGCCCGAAGCCGTGCACCGCGTCGACGCCGAAGATCACCGGAATGTGCAAACGCGAGTTCTCGATCGCATAGCTCTGGATGATGTTGTACTGATTCGCCCAGTCGTAGCCGGTGTTGCCGACCCCACCCTCGCCCGTGGTGTCCACCGGATTCTCGGTGCCTCCAGCGAGAATGGATCCGGTGTTCTGATTGACCAGCACCTCTTCCAGACAATCCGGTCGCGGGACGGCGAAACCCGCATCGCCGCACGCTGTCCCCTCCGTGGCGGCCACCTCGGTCACGAGTTGCTGGTCCATCTGGCCGACCTTCTCGGCCAGCGTCATCCGGCTCAGCAGGCGCTGGACCCGGTCGGAGATCGGCCGCCGCGAATCGAGCCATGCGGCGCTGTCACCGTCCGACGGTGCTGATCGGGGTACTGATTGTCGCGCCGATTCGGCGGCAGCCGGAACCAGTGACAGGCCGAAGCCGGCGCCGCCGGCAAGCATTGCCGCCGCGAGGCCGATCGACCACCGGGTTCGGAATGTGCGCGCGGAACTACCAGTGAACATCGTTGACCACCCTCGACGCCGCGGACCGGAAGGAATTGCGGAATGCAGGTACGGAAAAGGACGCGCTTTCACCGGCCGCGCCGGTCAGTGTCAGGACTGACCTGCGGGGCTGGCAACGCTCCCATAGTTGGTTCCGTGACCCCACCACCGCAGCGAAGTTCTGTCAACAGCAACGTTTTTCGCGATCAGGGCTGCGGTACACGGAGGTAGGCCGAATGCGTGAATCGTGCCCTAACGGCAGGCACTACTGAAGCGATCAGGAACGACCCAGCGCAAAAGTATGCGCCGATCCATTACGCCAATTCCGATCGATCACTGCTGTGGTGCACTGGCGGCGTTGCCGATCAACGCGCTCCCCACCCGCCGTCCATCACCAGATCGGACCCGGTGATGGAGGCGCTGGCCGTTGAACAGAGGAAAACGGCGGCCGCGGCCACCTCGTCAGGCTCGATCAGCCGCTTCACCGGGGACGAGCCGAGGATCACCTTGCTCAGCACGTCCTGTTCGGACATCCGATGCGCCGCCATCTGATCCGCGATCTGCTTCTCGACCAGCGGGGTCCGCACATAGCCCGGATTGATGCAGTTGCTGGTGACGCCGGTCTCGGCAGCCTCGAGGGCGATCACCTTCGACAGCCCCTCCAGACCGTGCTTGGCGGTCACGTAAGCGACCTTGAACGGGCTGGCGCGGCGACCATGGGCGGAGGAAACGTGCACGATCCGTCCCCACCCCCGCTCGTACATGCCGGGCAGCACCGCGCGGGACAGGACGAACGGAGCGGTCAGCATGATCCGCAGGATGGTCTCGAAGGTGGCGATCGGGAATTGCTCGAGCCGCTCGACATGCTGGATGCCGGCGTTGTTCACCAGGATGTCGACGCCACCGGCAACGGACTCGATGGCCGCCGGCAGGTTGTCGATGTCGGACAGGTCGATCACCAGCGGTGTCGCCCCGGTCTCGTCCCCGACCGTGCGCAGCGCATCGGCATCGCGGTCCACCGCGATCACCGACGCACCCTCGGCGGCGAAACGGGCGGCAATCGCGCGGCCGATCCCGCTGGCCGCGCCGGTCACCAGGGCATTCCTGCCCTGCAGTGGGCGATTCGTGGACGGCGTCGTCATACCCGGCAGGATAGGCGGGCAGGGTCAGGGCCTCCACGCGACACCGTCCGGCGCGCCGTTGTCGAGAAAACGTGGAACCTCGCGAACCTCCGCAGGTCTACCCTTACCGGGCATGGCACGCTCCCTGCCGCCCCAGTCGATGCGCTTCTGCCAGTCCGCGGACGGCGTGCGGATCGCGTACGCGCAGCACGGACACGGCCCGCCGCTGATCATCTCCACCTGTTGGCTGAGCCACCTCGAGTACGACCTGGAAAGCCCCGTCTGGCGGCACTGGGTCAACGGCATGGCTGAGATCGCCACCACAATTCGGTATGACGAGCGCGGTTTCGGCCTCTCCGACTGGGAGGTGCCCGACTTCGCGTTCGAATCCCGGATCAACGACCTGGAAGCGGTGATCGAGGCTGCCGGATTCGACCGGTTCGCGCTGCTGGGCATGTCGCAGGGCGGCCCGACCGCCATCGCCTACGCGGTCCGCCATCCCGAGCGCGTCACCCGGCTCCTGCTGCACGGCAGCTACACAGCGAGCCTCGGCCCGACCAAGGAGTCCGCGGAACTCGAGGATGCCTTCACCCGGATGATCGAGGTCGGCTGGGCGCGGCCGGAAGGCCGGTTCCGCAGGGTGTTCACCGACATGTTGATGCCCGGCGCCAGCCCGGAGCAGATGCGCTGGGTCGACGACCTCATGCGGATGTCGACGTCCACCGCGAATGCGGTCGCCTTCCGGGAACAGCGCCGTGACGTCGACGTCGGCCCGTTGCTCGCCCGGATCGAGGTGCCGACCCTGGTGCTGCACGCCAGGGGCGATCAGATGAACGACTTCTCCGAGGGCCGGCGGCTGGCGGCCGAGATACCCGGTGCCAGATTGGTGACGCTGGAATCGGCCAATCATGTCCTGCTGGAGGACGAACCGGCCTGGCCGGTTTTCCGGCGGGAGGTCGACGATTTCCTGGAGCCGGACCGACGGAACGGTCCGAGGCCGTTGCGCGCGGTGCCCGATGACAGCGGAACCCCACGGCCGGAACTGCTGGATTCGCTCACCGCCCGGGAGCGGGAGGTGCTGCGGCTGGTCGCGGCCGGACAGGACAACCGGGAGATCGCGGCCGCGCTCACCCTGAGCATCCGCACCGTCGAGCGTCACCTGCAAACCATCTACCGCAAGCTTGAGCTCTCCGGGTCCGCCCAGCGGACCGCCGCAGCCGCCATGGTGCACGGCGGCGACTACGCGCCGGCCGCCTCCTGACCCGTCCGGTCGCCCACCGACCTACGCGTCGGCGCTGTAGTGCCGACCCTGACAACTTCCTACCGTCAGGAGTGTCAATTCGCCGCGCCGGAATCCCGCCGGGCGCGCCACTCCAGGGGAGAATTCATGACGACAACCACCGCAGCCGGGCCCGATTCGCAGGCCGACCGCGAACTGAAGGCCAAACATCGGGCGATGTGGGCGCTGGGAAACTATCCCGAATTGGCCGCGGACCTGATCTCCACACTCGGGCCGGCCCTGGTCAACGCCTGCAAGGTGCGGCGCGGCGATCGGGTACTGGACGTCGCAGCCGGATCCGGCAACGCCGCCATCCCCGCCGCGCTGATCGGCGCCGACGTGGTCGCATCGGATCTGACCCCCGAATTGTTCGATGCCGGCCGCTCGCAGGCGGCTGCGCGCGGTGCCTCCGTCGAATGGCTGACCGCCGATGCGGAGTCACTTCCGTTCGCGGACAACGATTTCGACACGGTGATGTCCTGCGTCGGGGTGATGTTCGCGCCCCATCATCAGCACAGCGCGGACGAACTCGTGCGGGTCTGCCGGAAGGGCGGCACCATCGGCCTGCTCAGCTGGACGCCCGAGGGGTTCATCGGGCAACTGTTCGCCACCATGAAGCCGTACGCGCCACCGCCGCCGCCCGGCGCCCAGCCCCCGCCGCTCTGGGGCAGCGAAGCCCACGTCCGGGAATTGTTCGGCGACCGGGTCACCGGCATCTCGGCGCATCGAAAGACCGTGCGGGTCGATCATTTCGCCGAGCCGTCAGATTTCCGCGAGTACTTCACGTCTCATTACGGGCCGACCATTGCGGTCTACCGGTTCATCGCCGCCGACCCCGACAGGGTGGCGGCCCTCGACCGCGAACTGGACGAGCTGGTCACCCGCTGCCGGCTGGGCAACAGCGGCGCGGTGATGGAGTGGGAGTACCTGCTGCTGACCGGCACCAAGGCCTGACGGTTGGGCTCGCCAGGCCGCGTCGCGCCGGCCGATCGCGTCGCCAGGCTGCCGCCTCGCCCGACGCCGGCGGAAGCGCTGCTCGCGTGTTGAAGCGCCTCACTCTTGCTGTGTACGCGTTCCCCGTGCTGCAGCGCGCGGAACGGGTACCCGGCAAGAGTGACGGTGTTCTGGACCCGGCGGTCGGACGTTCCACCGTCGGCGATCGGCCCGACCGCCACGCCGTTCCAGTGGTTCTTCAGTGGACCTTCAACGGTTCTTCAGTGCCGCCCCGTCTGATGACCGGGTACCTGAGCGCACCGACTGGAGATCCCGATGAGCATCGCGAGCCCGTTCACCACCACCGACCTCGCCGTCGCCATCCGGGCGAACGTGCTGGGCGACGTCGTCACACCCGACGAGCCGAGCTTCCCGGCCGCAACCTTTGGCTTCACCCGGACGACGGGTGAGGGCCCGGAACTGGTGGTCATCGCTGCCCGGGCCGCCGACGTCGCCGCCGCGGTCCGGGCGGCGGCGCGCGCCGGACGGCGGGTGAGCGTCCAGACCCCGGCCGGCACCACCGGCGACGGCACCGTCCTGATCGTCACCCGGCTGCTGGCCGGCGTGCGGATCGACCCCGGCTCGCGGACCGCGACGGTGGGAGTAGCGGCAGGCTGGCGCCAGGTTCTTGACGCCGCCGAGCCGCACGGCCTTTTCGCCCCCGGTGCCGGCACTGCGGAGGCGACGGTTCCGGCCTCCACACAGGCGGGCTTCGGGTTCTCTGCCGATCACATCACGGCTCTGCAGTTCGTGACCGCGACCGGCGATCTGACGTGGGTGCACCGGCACAGCGACCCGCTGCTCTTTTCGCGAATCCGTCGCGGCGTCGGCACGGTCACCGCGATGGTCGTCGATCTGGTTCCGCTTCCCAGCCTCTACGCAGGAGCGATGTGGCTGGCCGTGGACACCGATCCCGTTGCGTTGCAGCACTATCACGCGTGGGCCGCGCTGCTGCCCGCCAACACCAGCACCTCGCTGTCCCGTCACCAGCTGCCGGACGACGCCGGTGTGCCGGCCGGGCTGCGGGGCAGGGAGGCGCTGCGGGTGGGGTTCGCGCATCTCGGAACCCCCGCCGACGGTGCGCGGCTGATCGCACCGCTGCGGGCGGCCGCTCCCTGGCTGCTGGACAGCGTGACCGAGATGCCATGGTCGGCCGTCGGTGTGGGCCTCCGGACGCCCCGTGCGGTTCGGTCCCCCGTGGGTATCGGGTGATCGTCCGGCTACTCCGCCGCCGAGCCCCCGCCTGCGACAGGGGGTTGGTGTCGGGTGACCGTCCGCTACTCCGCCGCCGAGCCTCCACCCGCGACAGCGGGTTGACCGGCATGCAGGTGGGCATCGAAGAATCCCAGGATGCGGCGCTTGGCATCGGCGGAGGAATCGTGGTCGTAGCCGATCCCGGCCACCTTCATAAGCACTGTCAGCGGTGACGCAACCGCGATCCGGTTGATGAAGGCGTGTCGGGCGTTCGGGTACTCCTCAATGTCGTGCACGACGTTCGCCTTCGCCAGCGCCGGCGCCAGCCTCCCCGTCGCCCCTTTGAATGCAGTGTCCCGGCCGCCGTAGCTGGCGACGATCGGGCATGCGCCCGCCAACACTTCATCAAGGTTCTCCGGCAGCGGCCCGTAGTTGACCGAGGCCGCGGAGTAGCCGGGCCGACCGGCGAGCAGCAGCGCGAAGGCCCCGCCCATGCAGTAGCCGATGACTCCGACTGTCCCGGTGCAGTTCGGCAGGGCTGCGAGATGCGTGCGGGCGGCCTCGATCTGCTGGAACACCGGACCCTGCTGGGCGGTCAACTGGCCGAACGTCGCCTTGATGCAGCGGACCATCGATCGGCCGTTGTACAGGTCGGGCGCCAGCGCGAGATAGCCGGCGGCCGCGAGCCAGTCAGCCTGTTCACGGATGTCATCGCCCAACCCGAAGGCGTCGTGCACGACGATCACACCCGGCCACGGGCCCGGCCGGTCACTGACCGGGACGGGTTCGGCGAGGTAAGCAGGCCGGGTCGCGTCCTGCCCCGCAGCAGTCGGTCCGGCGGCGGTGTCTGCAACGGTGATCATCGGCATGGCGTAAAAGTACGCGCGCGACCCCCGAGCGTCCGCGACAATGCCATGTGTGACGGCGGATCTGGGGTTGAGCGCAATGGCGCGCAGGCTCACCGCTGTCAGCGGCGTCATCGGGGTCGTCCTGGGTGGAAGTCGGGCCCGCGGGGAGCACACCGCCGAATCCGATGTCGATCTCGGGGTGTACTACCGGCCGGCGCTGGACGTCGCGGCGTTGCAGGCACTGGCCGTCGATGTGTCGGGTCCGGACGCGTCCGTGACGGAACCCGGGGCATGGGGCCCGTGGGTGGACGGCGGCGGCTGGTTGACCGTGGACGGGGTCGCGGTGGACTGGATCTATCGCGACCTGGACCGGGTCGCTGCCTGCTGGGCGGACGCCGAGGAGGGCCGGTACGGATCCCACCAACAGATCGGCCACCCCTTCGGCGTTGCGTCATTCTCATATCCCGGCGAACTGGCGCTGGGCATCGTCCTGGCCGATCCGACCGGGGAGTTGACGGAAGTGCAGCGATCGGTGCGGCACTATCCCGCGGCACTGGGGAATGCGCTCGTCACGGACTGCCTGTGGGAATCGTCATTCCTGATCGGACTCGCGCGTAAGGGCGTCGGAAGGGAAGACACCGCTTACATTTCCGGATGCCTGTTCAGGGTGGTGATGCTGTGCGCCCACGCATTGCACGCGCGGGACCGTCGCTGGCTGATCAACGAGAAGGGTGCTGTCACAGCCGCGGCGGCCCTTCCGTCAGCTCCCCACGGGTTCGGCTCTCGCGCGCACGCTCTGCTGGCGGTCCTCGGACGCCGCCCTGCGGAGCTGTCCGCCGCGATCGATGCGGCCGACCGGCTGGTTGGAGATGTCCAGATCGTTTGTGACGCTTGACTAGTCATGTCGCACAAACCCGCTATCGGGGGTCGGTGGCCAGCACGGCCATGACGTCCGCGTCGATCCACCGGCCCTCCCAGCGGAGTGCCTGACGGAGCGTTCCCTCGCGGATGAATCCAACCTTCTCGTAGACCCGTCTGGCCCTCGGATTGAAGGAATAGACCTCCAATTCGACGCGGTGAATCCCGAGGGAGAAGACATGATCGAGAATCAGCCGGGTGGCGTCGGTGCCGAACCCGCGGCCGGCCACCGAGGTGCGCAGGGCGATCCGGAAACCGCATGAGAGGTTGTCCGGGTCGAGTTCGGTGATGGCGAGTTCGCCGAGGAACGAGCCGGTGTCGAGATCGAGGACCGCATAGTCGAGTCGGTCGTCATGATCGGCTCGGGTCCTGCAGTACTGCTCGATCTGCTCCCTGCTGAACACCGTGTGGGTACCGGTGAGCCGGATCATGTCCGGATCGGTCAGCCCGACCATCACGTCGTCCACGTCCTGCGGCCCGAGTGGGCGAAGCAGTACCCGCTGCCCGGTCAGGATCGGCTTCTGGGAAAAGGTGACCGCAGGTGTCATTCGGTCAGTATCGCGGTGGGCGTTTCGATCCTCCCTGAAGGTGGAGGAAACCGTCGGTAGCTGCCTCTTCAGGTGACCTCCGGCACGTCCCACCGAATTGTTACAAGGCCGCCGACACCGAGGAGTGCTGCAGAGTTCCCCGTTCGGTGCTCCTGGAAACACGGCGGTGACAAGCCTGTGACATGCGAAAACGCTTAGCACTCAGGGGGCCTTGTGTGCTAACACGCATGTGATTCACCATGACGGATCACCGCCCCCGCAACGGAGGTTGAAAGCCATGAGACATGCCGATGAACATTCGGTCGAAGTTTCGCCATTTCATGCCGAAGGGCTTTTGAGCGGGTTTATGGTGTCGGGACGGTGGCCGGCCAGCACCGTCGAGTGGGCGCGTTTCCTGCTGCTCGCGGTTCGGGTTGCGAGCGTGCCCGGCATGCTGCCGACGAGCACCATCTTCCGCGTCCGCGAGGAACTCCCCGACGACCCGGCACCGGGCACCGTCGGTGTGGTGATCGCCGAGGGACCCGTTGTCGGCGACAACGCCGTGTTGCCGGGCCAGTTCGCCGATCATCAACCGCCCGGGCTGATCGTGCTGCACCCGCCCACGGAGATCCGGCCCACCCTCCCGGAATCCGACGAGGTCGCCTCCGGCTGTGTCCTGCTACCCGGATTACCGCATCTCGGCCTCGACCACCGCGCGGCATGGGTGGAGGCCGACCGCGAGGGCAACATCACCAGCATGGTCAGCCGCGCCGGCATCAACCCCTTCGATGACGCCGACACCGCGGTGCTGGCACTGTTCCTCGCGGCCTGACGTTCCTCAGCTCAGCAGTCCGGGGCCGCCCCGGGTGGACCGGCGGTGCCAGCAGGAACTGTGCCAATGACGCCTGCTGTCCATGGCCGAATGCAGCCAGGACAGATCGTCTGCGGGCCAGACCACCAGATGCGGAGTGCCGACCCCGATCTCCTGCTGGCATCCCGGGCAGCGGTAGGCCTTCCGCGCCGCCGCGCCCGTCACCGCCGTCACCAGGAAGTCGCCGTCCCGGGTGTGCTGGGTCTGCCGTCCCCAGAGCGGCGCAGGAGCGTCCTTCGGCTTGGAGTCGCCGCCGCGCGCCCGATAGTCCGACGTCGCTCTGCGCAGCGATTTGGGAGGGCGGCGGGGCATCCCCGACGGTATCCCGGGCGATCAGGCCGGGGTCAGTCGGTCTGGATGATGGACAACACGTTGCCTGCCGGGTCCTTGAACCAGGCGATCAACGGGCCGCCCTGCCGGTTGATCCCCTTCGCGTCCACCCAGTCGTACTTCTCGAAGCTGACACCGTGCGCGGTGAGCTCGTCGACGGTGGCCTCCACGTCCTCGACCTCGAAGTTCAGGACCGTGAACGTCGCCGGTTCGTGGTCGGACTTCGGGTACAGCACTGTGACGTGGTCGCCCGGGGTGTGCAGCATGAGCATCCCGTTTTCCTCGGTGACCTCGACGCCCAGGGTGTCGGCGTAGAACCTCCTGGCGGCCGGGATGTCGTCGACGGAGTAACCGCTGAACGCCTTCTTGTTCTCCAGCATGGGTGTTCCTTCCTCTTCGGTTCTTCAGGAGGTGGACCTGCTGCGCCGTGGGAACTCACCGGCAGACGGTTTCTCCCTGGTGCGTGCAGCTTCGACTGGTCGGGCCACCCACTCAGCAAGGGGGGCCACCCGCCGGCGGGACCACGTCCGGCCGGCGGGGCGGCCGGCGGCGTGCCCCGGACAATCCACTGCCACACCAGCAGGGCAAAACGCCCCCCACAGCGACGATTTCCCTGCACAAACGACACTCGACCCGAGGGGGCCGGGCGCCAACCCGGTCAGCGCACCGTCACCAGAGTGGGGTCGGTGACGTCGTACTGCGTGCCCTGCTGCGCGGCCAGCAGTGCCGGGAGGATCTGCATCTTCTGCGCGGACGCGTCGGGGGCGCCCCAGATGACCTTGCGGCCGTCGGTCAGGTCGATCTCCACGTCGAACGGGGTGCGTGCCGAGATCGCCGCCACCGTTGCGCGGAACTCCGGGGTGAGCGCCGACGCGACAGCGAGCGCCGCAGCGGTGGACGGGTCCCCCGCTCCGGGCGCGACGAGCTGCACCGTCACCAGGCCGGGCGGGGCGGCGCCCACCGCGAGGTAGGGATCGCCGGTCGAGTCGAGCAGCCAGAGCCGCCCGTTGGCCGCGGTGACCGCCACCGGGACCCGCGGCGCCACAACGATGTTCAACGTGTCCGGCCAGCCCCGTGAGACCTCGACCTCCGCGACCTCCGGAACCGACTCGACGCTCGCGGCCACGGCATCGAGATCGATGCGGGCGAGTGCTGTTCCGTCGGGGGCGGGCGTGACAGCCCGGACCTTCGCGGCGACGGCGTCGGGTGCCCCGGTGATGGTCACCGTCTTGAGGCCGAGCAGCGGGCTGAAGAACACCGCATAAACAGCGCCGCAGATCAGCACGAGCACCAGGCTGAGGGCGACGATCCACGGCCAGCGGCGCGGGGTGTCGCGCCGCTGCCGGCCGGGCCGGCGATCGGCGGCGTCGGGCTCGCCATCGGATCCGTCGGAAGCCTCGGATCCGTCGGGAGCGTCAGAACCGTCAGAAGCATCGGACTTTCCGCCGAGGTGGAGCTTGCGGCGCCAGCGCTGCAACCTGGATTCATCGGCGGCGGGGAGCGGGTCGCGGCCGGCGCGACGGCCGGTGGTGGCGGTGCTCATCCCGACCCCACCGGACATCCGCGGGACTTGCGCGTCTCACCCATCACGAGCCTCCAACAGCGTCAACAACTCCGGGCCGATGGTGGTGACGTCACCGGCGCCCATGGTGATCACGACGTCGCCCGGCTGCAGCACGCCGGCCACGTACTCGGCGGCCGACGCGCGGTCCGGGTGGTAGAGCACCGCAGCGGCGCCGGCGGGCACGGCGTCGGCGATCAACTGACCGCTGATGCCCGGCTTCGGATCCTCCCGGGCCCCGTAGACGTCGAGCAGCACCACCAGATCCGCGGCTCCGAGAGCGACCCCGAACGCGTCGGAGAAGGTCGCCGTCCGGGAGTACAGATGAGGCTGGAAGACGATCACCAGCCGTCCGGCCCCGGACGTCGACAGCTCACCGAGAACGCTGCGGGCTGCGGTGATCTGGGCCGCCACCTCGGTGGGGTGATGCGCGTAGTCGTCGTACACGGTGATCCCGGCGGCGCTGCCCTTGCGCTCGAAGCGGCGCCGGACGCCGGTGTACCCGGCCAGGCCGTCGGCCAGCGCCTGCGGCGCGATGCCCAGTTCGACACCGGTCGCCAACGCCGCGATGGCGTTGAGCAGCATGTGATTTCCGGGTACCGAGAGCCGCAGCTCCACCTCCCGCCCGTCGGCCAGTCGAACCACGGCGGCACCGGACGCCTCGACCTCCAGCAGCCGGACGCTCGCCGACTCGGTGCGGCCGTAACTGATCAGCCGGCGCAACCGTGTCCGCTGCAGCAGCGCCGCGGTGCCGGGGTCGTCCGCGCAAGCCACCAGGAAGCCGCCCGGTTCGATGCGGTCGACGAACTGGTCGAACACCGCCGTGTAGGCCTCGGCCGTGCCGTGGTGGTCGAGGTGGTCCGGTTCGAGGTTCGTGATCACCGCGCCGTGCGGGGCGAAGGAAAGAAAGGAACCGTCGGATTCGTCAGCCTCGGCCACGAAGATGTCGCCGGTGCCGTGGTGGGCGCCGAGCCCGGATCCGGTGAGTTCACCGCCGATCGCGAAGGACGGGTCAGCCCCCGCCAGTTGCAGGGCGACCGTCAGCATCGAGGTGGTGGAGGTCTTGCCGTGGGTGCCGGCGATGCACACGCCGCGGTAGCCGTTCATCAAGGCGGCCAGCGCATCCGCCCGCCGGACCACCGGGATCCCGGCCTCGCGGGCCGCCACCAGTTCCGGGTTGTCGATGCGCACCGCTGTGGACACGACGACCGCGGTCGGCCCGCCCGGCAGCAACCGCAGATTCGCCGGGTCGTGCCCCACCGCGGTCAGTACACCGCGGTCTGCGAGCCCGGTGAGAACAGCGGAGTCGCGGGAGTCCGAGCCGGAGACGGCGAATCCGCGGTCGGCGAGGATCCGTGCGATGCCGCTCATCCCGGCACCACCGACACCGACGAGATGCGCGCGTTCGAGCGAGAAGCCCTCCGCGGTGACCGGAGTCGTCGCGACGATCACGGCCGCCCCGCACCGGCGACCGCGTCCAGCACCATCCGGGCGACCACCTCGTCGGCGCGTTGCGCGGCGGTGACGGCGGCCGACGCCGTCATCCCGTCACGCATGATGCCGTCGATCACCAGCGAAACCACCTTGGTGGCCACCGCTTTCCGGTCCAAGTCGCCGTCGTCGATGATGATCGCGGCCCCGCTGGCCACCTGCGCGGAGGCGTTGAGCCGCTGTTCGCCGTTGCCGTGCGGCAGCGGGACGTACACGGCGGGCAGGCCGACCGCAGCGATCTCGGCCACCGTCATCGCCCCGGACCGGGCGAGCACCAGGTCCGCCGCGGCGTAGGCCAGGTCCATCCGATCCAGGTACGGCACCGCGACGTACGGCGGTGCGCCGGCAGGTAATTCCGGCAGTTCGAGAGTGTTGCGTTTGCCGTACGCGTGCAGCACACCGACGCCAACCTGTGCCAGATCAGGTGCCGCCGCGGCGACCGCGTCGTTGATCCGCTGCGCACCCTGCGAACCGCCGAAGACCAACAGCGTCGGGGCGTCGGGATGCAGGCCGAAGAACTCCCTGGCCTCCGCCCGCAAGCCTGCACGGTCGAGCTCGGAGAGGCTGCGCCGCACAGGGTTTCCCACGACCCGGGCGTTCTTCAGGCCGGTCCCGTCGACCGCTGCCGCGACCGACACCGCAAACCTCGCGCCGACCTTGTTGGCCAGTCCCGCGGAGGCGTTCGCCTCGTGGATCACGATCGGCACCCTGCCGCGGGCCGCTAGATAGGCCGGCAACGCCACGTAACCGCCGAAGCCCACGACGACGTCGACGGCGCGCTCGGTGATGATCGCCCTGGTGGCCTTGATGGCCGCGTTCAGGCGCGTCGGGAGGGTCAGCAGATCCTTCGACGGCTTACGGGGCAGCGGCACCGCGGGCACCAGCTCGAGGTCGTATCCGCGGGCCGGCACGAGGGTGGTCTCCAGTCCGCGCTCGGTGCCGAGCGCGGTGATCCGGATCGTCGGGTCGATGACGACGAGCGCGTCGGCCACCGCCAGCGCCGGTTCGACATGGCCGGCGGTGCCGCCGCCGGCGAGCAGCACACTGGTCACGCGCCGAACCACCGACCGCGTCGACGAGGATCGTCGGTGCTCCTGGTTCCGTTGGATCCGGGCTGAGCAGGGCGCGGTGGGTTGCCCCGCCGCGGGTCTGCGCCGCGGCCGGCCGGAGTACTGCCGGAACGTGGTTGCTGCGAGCGGCGCGGATCGCCCGACGCCGCGCGACGCGGATCACCGGACGAAGCCCGACGCGGATCACCGGACGAAGCCCGACGCGGGTCACCGGACGAAGCCCGACGCGGGTCAGCGGAGGCAGCACGACGTGGGTCGACCGGAGGCGCGGGCCGCCGGGCAGCCGGCTGCCCGGAGCGGGCCGGGGACTGAGCCGAGCGGGAAGCACCCGAGCGGGAAGCACCCGGACCGGAAGCCCCCGAGCGGGAAGCAGCCGGGCCGGGAGCAGCCGAGCGGGCCGGGGCCGAGCCGGCAGGCGGCAACCACCGGGTCGACCCAGCCGCCGGGCGTGGCCGTCCCGAGCCGGACGCCTGCTGCGGAGCCGGCGCGGTGGCGGGCCGGGACGTCGTTCCGCGTCGCCGACGGCGGATCACGGGCTTGCGCTCCGTCCCGTCCCCGTGGTGAACACCCAGGAAGCGGGCGATTCGGCCGCCACCACCCGCCTGCAGTGCGGCAGCGGCCTGCGGTTCGCGGCGCGCGAAGTTGGCCAGCAGCCCGAAGACCACCATGGTGATCAACAGCGACGTGCCGCCGGCGGAGATCATCGGCAGCGGGATCCCGGTGACCGGCAGCAACCCGACGACGTAGCCGATGTTGATGGCCGCCTGCCCGACCAGCCACACGGTCGAGGCCGAGGCGACGTTCTTGACGAACGGGTCGACGTTGCGGCGGGCGATCCGCAGCCCGGTGTAGGCGAGCACCGCGAACAACAGCAGCACGATGCCCGCGCCGATGAGCCCGAGTTCCTCGCCGACGATGGCGAAGATGAAGTCCGATTCGGCGTTGGGCAGATAGCTCCACTTGGCCCGGGACTGGCCCAGTCCGACGCCGAACCAGCCGCCGTTGCCCATCCCGTAGAGGCTCTGCAGCAGCTGGTACGAGACGTCTGGATGCTCCTCCGGGTTGATGAACGAGAGCAGCCTGGCGAGCCGGTACTCCGCAGAGATCGCCAGGTAGAAGAAGCCGGCGACCCCGGCGGCGGCAAGGCCGGCGAACGTCCACCAGGGCGCACCGGCGAAGAACAGCACGGCCATGAACACGATGGTCAGGGCGACGGTGGTGCCGAGGTCGGGCTGCAGCATGATCAGCCCTGCCATCAGCACGAACACCGGCAGCACCGGGATCAGCAACGCCTTGGGCGAACCGAGCGTCGACCGCCGCGCCGCCAGCACATGGGCCACCCACAGCAGCAGCGCGAGCTTGGCGATCTCGCTGGGCTGGAACTGGAATCCGGCGATCCGGATCCAGCTCTTGGCGCCGTTGATCGGTGCGGCGGTCGCCACCACGAGGACCAGCAGGGCCAGCGAGACGATCACCGCGGCCGTCGATGTCGAGCGCAGCCAGCGGACCGGGACGAACTGGGTGGCGCAGAAGCAGATCAGACCCAGGGCGGCGTACGTCGCCTGGTTGGCGAAGACGGAGAACGACGAGCCGCCCTGCCGGAACGCGGACACCGACGACGAGGACAGCACCATGAGCAGCCCGAAACCGAGCATCAGCGCGAACAGCGCGAGCACCAGATGCAGCGACGTCATCGGCCGGTCGAGCCAGTCGACGGTCAGTTTCCGGCCGGACTGGAAGGCCCGGCCGATTCGGCCGGGTTCGCGGCGCGGCTTGGCACCCTTCGCGGTGCGGCCCGACCGCCCCGCCGGCGAAGATCCGGCACGCGGCGATCCCGGGGCCGGCGATCCTGCCGGCGTCGATCCTGGTGGCGTCGATCCTTCTGGAGTCGAGCGGGACGGCGGTGACGTCACGCTCACGAGCCGGCTCCGGCCGCCGCAGCACCCGGCTGCATCGTCAACGCCCGGGCGGCCTCGGCGAACGCCGTGCCGCGGGCGGCGTACGAGCTGTACATATCGAGCGATGCCGCCGCCGGCGCCAGCAGGACGACGTCACCCGGGGCGGCCATTCGCGCGGCCGCACGAACCACTGTGCGCATGACCTCATCGTCCTTGCCGGGCACGAGCAGAGCAGGGACATCGGGCGCGTGTCGGGAAAGTGCGGCGGCGATGATCGGGGCGTCCACACCGAGCATCACCACCCCCGCCAACCGCCCCGCGATCCGGCGCACCAGGTCGTCGACGGCCGCACCCTTGAGCTGGCCGCCGGCGATCCACACCACCCTCGGATAGGCCTGCAGCGAGGCGAGCGCGGCGTGCGGATTGGTGGCCTTCGAATCGTCGTAGTACGCAACACCCGCGTGCTCGGCGACCAGCACATTGCGGTGCCCGCCGGGTTCGAACGCGCGGACCCCGGTGGCACCGACGGAGAGCGCCAGGCCGGCGGCGGCAAGCGCGTTGGTGACGTTGTGCTCGCCCGCCGGTCGGACGTCGGCGACCGGCATGATCACGTCCTGGCCGAAGGTGTTGTCGACCAACATCGACTGCCGGACGCCGAGCGAACCCGGGAACGGCCGGCCGCTCATGATCGGGACGACCAGACCGGCGGGTGATGCGGACAGCAGCGCCGCCGCACCCGGATCGTCGATCACCCCGAGCGCCACCCGGCCGGTCAGCGCGCGCGCCTTCGCGGCCGAGTACGCCTCCATCGAGCCGTGCCAGTCGAGGTGGTCCTCGGCCACGTTGAGCACCACCCCGGCGGCGGGGCGGATGCCGGGCGCCCAGTGCAGCTGGAAGCTGGACAGTTCCACCGCGATCAGGTCCTGCCGCCGCACGCCGTCGGCGGACCCATGGCCGCCGTCGACCGGCGGGCCCGAGCCGGCCAGCACCGCCTCCAGCACGGGCCAGCCGATGTTCCCGCTGGCCGTCACATGGAAGCCGGCCGCCCGGAGGATCGACTCGAGCATGCCGGTCGTCGTGGTCTTGCCGTTGGTCCCGGTGACCACCAGCCAGTCCCTCGGTGCGCCACCGGCCTGGTCCAGCCGCCAGGCGAGCTCGACTTCGCCGATGACCTCGATGCCGGCGGCCACGGCCGCGGCGAGCAGGGGGTTCGTCGGGGGGATCCCGGCCGAGGTCACCACCATGGCCGTGTTCGGCGGCGGCGCCTGCAGGTCGCCGGCGAAGGAGACGTCACCGGCGATCGCGGCCAGCTCGGCAGGCGCCGGACGATTCGAGGTGACGACGACCGAGGCTCCGGTGCCGGCCAGGAAACGGATCACCGGCAGCCCCGTCACCCCGGCGCCGGCGGCCACCACCAGGTCGCCGGGACCGGGCAGCCGCGCCGCGGCGGACCTGGTCGCGGACGGCCTGTTCAGCGAAGAGCCCCGGGCCACCCGCTCAGCCACCGGTGAGGGACAGCCAGTCGGCGTAGAACAGCCCGAGCCCCAACGCCGCCGACATCGCCGCGAGCAGCCAGAACCGCACCATCACAGTGGTTTCCGCCCAGCCGGACAGCTCGAAGTGATGGTGGAACGGGGCCATCTTGAACACCCGGACATGCCTGGTCTTGAAGACGGCGATCTGGATGACGACGGACAGCATCTCGACCACGAACAACCCGGCGATGACGACCAGCAGCAGCTCGGTCTTGGTCAGGATGGAGAGTCCCGCGATCAGCCCGCCGAGGGCCAGCGAGCCGGTGTCGCCCATCATGATCCGGGCGGGATGCGCGTTCCACCAGAGGAACCCGATGCAGCCGCCGAGCGCCGCGGCGGCGACCACCGCGAGGTCCAGCGGGTCGCGGACGTCGTAACAACCGGCCTGCGCTGCGTCGCTGAGCACCGTCCAGCAGGCGTTGCGGAACTGGAAGAACCCGATCGTCACGTACGTGCCGAGCACCATCACCGACGAACCCGCCGCGAGACCGTCGAGGCCGTCGGTGAAGTTCACCGCATTCGACCAGGCCGCCACCAACAGCCAGGCGAGGATGACGAACCCGACCGCACCGATCGACAGGAACGCCAGGTCGCGGGTGTACGACAGCGATGTCGAGGCCGGGGTGAGTCCGTCCGAGTTGCGGAAGAACAGCGCGCCGATGCCGAAGGACAGTGCGACGAAGGTCTGGCCGAGGAACTTCATCCGCTTGTTCAGGCCGAGGTTGCGCTGCTTGCGGATCTTGATGAAGTCGTCGAGGAATCCGACCAGGCCCATCCCGGTGGTCAGGTAGAGCAGCAGCAGGGCGGACGCGGTCGGGCCGCCGCCGCCGGTGATCCACTCGATACCGATCGCCACCAGGTAGCCGACCCACATCGCGACGATGATCGCGGCGCCGCCCATGGTCGGGGTGCCGCGCTTCTTCTTGTGGTGCTGCGGGCCGTCCTCGCGGATCTCCTGGCCGAAGCCCTGCTTGGAGAACACCCGGATCAGGTAGGGGGTGAACAGGATGGACACCGCGAGCGCGACGAGCGCCGCAACCAGGATCGTCTTCACCGGGCGTCCCCGGTGGTCACCGCTGCAGCGGCCGACGGGTCAGCGGCCGACGGGTCAGCGGTGCCGAGGTCGGCGATCAGCTGCAGCGCGACCCGCTCCAGACCGGCGGACCGGGACGCCTTGACCAGCACCACATCTCCCGCCGTCAGTTCCTGTTCGAGAATCGCGACCGCGTCGGTGACGTCGGTGACCAGCTCCGATTCGCCACCCCACGAGCCCTCCAGGTGGGCGCCGAGGTGCAGTGCACGCGCCCCGGTGCGGCCGCCGACGGCGGCGCCGGTCGCACCACCCGGACCCTGCACGACGATCAGCCGCTCGATGCCGAGTCTGACCACCAGCCGGCCGATCTCGTCGTGCGCGGAGTTGGTGTCCGACCCCAGTTCGGCCATCTCGCCCAGCACGGCCCAGGACCGCCGGCCCCGGCCGATCGTCGACAGCGAGCGCAGGGCGGCCTTCATGGAGTGCGGGTTCGCGTTGTAGGCGTCGTTGATCAGGGTGATGCCGCCGGCCAGTTCGGTGACCTCCATGCGCCACCGCGACGAGGCCCGTGCGGAACTCAGCGCCTCCGCGATCCGGTCGAGCGGCATCCCGACCGCACGGCCGACGGCGGCGGCGGTCAGCGCGTTGCCCACCTGGTGGGCGCCGACGACGCCGAGCTTCACGGGGGCACTGCCCTCGGGGGTCACCAGGGTGAAGGTGGCGTGGTCGGCGTCGTCCTGACCGACGTCGGCGGCGCGGACCGTGGCGCTGTCCGCGCGCCCGACCGTGACCACCTCCGCGGCGGTCTGCGCGGCCATCGCCGCCACCCGGGGGTCGTCGGCGTTCAGGATGGCGACGCCGCCGCCGCTCGCAGGCGGCAGGGCTTGCGGCAGTTCGGACTTCGCGGCGGCGATGGCGTCGACGGAGCCGAACTCACCGATGTGCGCGGACCCCACATTGAGCACGGCACCGATCCGCGGCGGCGCGACCCGGGCCAGCATCGCGACGTGCCCGGGGCCACGGGCGGACAGTTCGAGCACCAGGAACCTTGTCCGCTCGTCGGCGCGTAGCGCGGTGTACGGGTGGCCGAGTTCGTTGTTGAAGGACTCCGGCGGCGCGACCACCTGGGACGGGTCGTCGACCGCGGCCCGCAGCACGGCGGCGATCAGATCCTTCGTCGAAGTCTTGCCGGACGAGCCGGTCACCCCGATCACCTCGAGGCCGTGGTCCCGGACGAGGGCGGTGACCGAGGCGTGCGCGAGGGCGGCGAGCGCATCCAGCACCGACGTGTTCGGGTCGCCCTCCGGGTTCGGCTCAACCCTGAGCAGCGGCAAGTCGCTGCCGGGATCGATCGGTGCGCTGCCCAGGACCGCGACAGCACCGGCTGCGGCAGCCGCGGCAGCGAAGGTGTGGCCGTCCGACTTCTCCCCCACCAACGCCACGAACAGTGCGCCCGGAGTGACGCGGCGGGTGTCGAACTCGACCGATCGCACCACGACATCCGCACCGTTCGCCGGCGCTGGGATGCCGACTGCGGCCGCGACCTCGGCCAGGGTCATCGCGATCACGGGCGGATCCGGGGTGGTGCGGCTGGCTCGGTCACGGACAGGACGGTAGTCGGCCTGCCGGACTCGGCGGGTACGGACACTGTCCGGTCCATCCCGTCTGCCCGTTCAGTGAGTGCGGCCAGCAACTCGTCGCGATCGGAGAACGGCTGCACCACCCCACCGACGTCCTGGCCGAGTTCGTGGCCCTTCCCGGCGATGACGACGGCGTCGCCGGTGCCGGCGGCCTGCACGGCGGCCCTGATCGCCGCTCGGCGGTCGCCGATCTCCAGGATCTCGGCACGGCCACTCGCAGCCCGCGCACCGGCAAGCAGCTGCGCGCGAATCTCGGCCGGCGGCTCGGACCGCGGGTTGTCGTCGGTGACGATCAGCACGTCGGCCCGGGTGGCGGACTCCGCTCCCATCAGGGGGCGCTTGCCGGTGTCCCGGTCACCGCCGGCGCCGACCACCACGATCAGCCGACCGGTCAGGTCCGTGCTGATCGCATCGAGCACTGCGGCCAGCGCGGCGGGCTTGTGGGCGTAGTCGACGACGGCGAGGAAGTCCTGGCCGGCGTCGACCCGCTGCATCCGGCCGGGCACGACGACGCCGGCGATGGCGTCGGCGGCCTGCTGGACGTCGCGCCCGAGCGCATCGACACAGCCGATCGCCACCGCGGCGTTCGCCACGTTGAAGGCGCCGGGGATCGCCAGGTCGAGGGTCACCGTGCGACCCGCGGGGCCGTTGAGGGTCACGTGCTGGATCCCGGTCGTCGAAACCTCCACCCCGGTCACGCTCCAGTCGGCGGTCGGGTCGCTGACGCTGACCGTCAGCGCGTCCGGGTGATCCGCTGCAAGCCTTGCGCCCCATGAGGTGTCGATATCGATGACGTGACGGCGCGCCCTGCCGTCGAACAACAGGCGCTTCGCGGCGAAGTAGTCCTCCATGTCCGTATGGAAGTCGAGGTGGTCCTGGCTGAGGTTGGTGAACGCGCCGACCGCGAACTCGGTGCCGCTGACCCGGCCCAGCGCCAGGGCGTGCGAGGACACCTCCATCGCCACGACGCTGACACCGCGTTCCAGCATCACCGCGAACAGCGCCTGCAGGTCGGGTGCCTCGGGGGTGGTGAGCGCGCTCGGCGCCACCTGACCGTCGATCCTGGTCTGCACGGTGCCGATCAGGCCGGTCCGTGATCCGTCCGCGGCGAGCGCCGCCTCGAGCAGGTAGCAGGTGGTCGTCTTGCCCGCGGTGCCGGTGATCCCGACCACGGCGAGGTCGGTGCTCGGGTCGCCGTAGAGCACCTTGGCGATCCGACCGAGCAGTCGCCTCGGCGACTCGGTGACCAGCACCGGCACCTGGACCGGGTCGCCCTTCTCGGCCAGCGCATCGAGCGCGTTGCGGCCGTCCTCGTCGGTCAGCACGGCGGCCGCACCGGCGGCGATGGCGTCGGGCGCGAAGGTGGAACCGTGGAATCGGCTTCCGGCCAGCGCCGCGAACAGGTCACCCGGTCGGACGTCCTGCGCACGCAGGGTGATGCCGCTGAGCCGGGCGTCGAGCAGTTCCCGATGGGTCGACCCGGTCGGCGGTGCACCCGGATCGGCCCAGTGGGTCCGTGCGCCGACGAGGTCGGCGATCTCCGTCACGGTCGCCCCGACGGATGCTCCCGGACGCAGGGACAACGGCGGAGCGGAAGGGGGCACGGGCGGCAAGGGTACCCGCTCAGGACACGTAGAGGTCGTACAGCGGCGGTGCGGTGGCCGACGGCGGGACGTCCGCCGCACGCATCGCATAGGCGGCGATGTCGTGGAACAGCGGCGCGCAACTGGTCGTTCCGGCCGGTGAATCGCCCTTCGGGTCGTCCAGCATGATCGCCACCGCGTACTTCGGATTGTCCGCCGGGACGACTCCGGCGAAGGTCGAGGTGATCGCGGTCTGCGAGTAGTCGTTGGTCTCCGGGTCCACCTTCTGGGCGGTGCCCGTCTTGCCGGCGACCTGGTAGCCGGTGATGGCCGCGGCCGGGGCGGTGCCGCGGTGGTTGGTGTCGCCGTCCTGGATGGTGCCGCGCAGCATGTCCAGCAGCGTGCGGGAGGTCTTCTCGCTCATCACCTGGGTGGTCGCGCCCGGCGGCGTCGCGGTCGTCTCGCCGTTGACGGTGGTGCTGGCGACGATGGTCGGCTGGATCCGGACCCCGTCGTTGGCGATCGCCTGGTACATGCCCGCCAGTTGCAGCAGGGAGATGGACACCCCCTGCCCGATCGGCAGGTTGCCGAACGTGCTCACCGACCAGGTCGACGGGGCCGGGAACCGGCCGGAGGTCTCGGCGGGCAGTTGGATGCCCGTCTTCACGCCCTGACCGAACTTCTTGGCCATGTCGACAAACGAGTCCTGGCCGACCTTCTGGGCGATCATCAGGGTGCCGACGTTGGACGACTTCGCCAGGATGCCGGTGGCCGTCATGTTGATCGGCCCGTGGTCCCAGGCGTCGTGCACAGTGACGTCACCGACATCGATGGACCCGTTGACGTCCAGCACCGTGGTCGGCGTGATCAGCCCCTTCTCCAGCGCGGCCGCGAAGGTGACTACCTTGTTCACCGAGCCCGGCTCGATGGAGTCGGTGACGGCCCGGTTGCCGGTCTGCTTCGCGGTCTGCCCGGGCTCGTAACAGGCCATCGCCGGGATCTGCGCATCGGACACCTGCATGACGACGACGCAGCCGGACTTCGCCTGCGAGTTCTCGACGGCCTTGGTCAGCATGTTCAGGGTCGTGTACTGCAGGTCCGAGTCGATGGTCAGTTGGATGTCCATGCCGTTGGTCGCGGGCTGCTCGTCGCGCTGACTGCCGGGAATGATGACGTGCCTGGCGTCGACGTCCACCGTGCGTTCGCCGTCCTTGCCGGCCAGCCGGGTGTCGAACTTGGCCTCGACCCCTGACAACCCGTTGCCGTCGTAGTCGGTGCCGCCGACGATGGCCGCGGAGGCGGAGCCGTCCGGGTACTGGCGCAGGTCCTGGCGTTCGGTGACAACCGCTTCCAGATGGTCCTTGTCGAACAACTTGCGGATCTTGGTCATCACCGCGTCGGCCTGCGCGGGCATCAGATTGCGGGCCAGGTAGACGTAGCTCTTGGCGGTGGTGAGCTTGCTCATCACCTCGTCGACGGTCAGCCCCGCGCCGACATCCTTGACCAGGATCGCCGCGACCGCCCTGCGCTGGGCGTCGTCGGTGAACAGAGCCGGCCGGGCCGCGATGGCGCGCCCCTCGACGGTGAACGCTAGCGCCGTGCCGTTGCGGTCGGTGATCGAACCGCGCTCCGAGAGCAGGCTGATGGTGCGGGTTCGCTGCTTCTCGCTCGCCTTGGCGTAATCGCCGGAGTCGATCGCCTGGATGAGGACGAGCTTGCCGCCGGCGAAGGCGAGCATCGCCAGCATCACTGCCAGCGCCAGCCGGCTGCGCCGGCGCGGGTTGGCGACGGACGCCTTGCCGGTGCTGAGCCGGCGGCCGCGCACGGAACCCTTCTGCTTGGCGGCCGGACGGGGAACCGGCCGGACCGGCCGCTGGGTTCCGGTGGGTGCGGCCGGGCGTGGTGCGCGCGGCGGCGGTGCCGTCCGGGGCGACGCCGGTCCGGGCGAGCGACCGGTGGATGCGGGACGGCCGGCGGATGCGGACCGCCCGGTGGACGCGGCACGACCGGCGGATGCGGACCTGCCGGTGCCGGAGGCTCTGCCGGCGGCGGGAGCTCTGCCGGTGCCGGTCGGGCGACCGGTGGCGGCACCCGCCGACCGGCGCGACGTATCACGCGGATCCTGCGGTGACCCTGACCGGTTCAACGCTGCCCTCCCTGGGCCGCTGCGGGCGCGCCCGACGTGGGTGCTGCGGTGGTGGGCGCTGCGTTGGTGGGCGCCGCGGTGGTGGGTGCGGCGGCGTTCGGTGCGGCGGCGTTCGGTGTCGCGTCGGTCGGTGCGGGGGTCGCTTGAGCCGCATTCGAGGCCGCGGCGGTCGGCGCCGCTGCGGGCGCCGGACTGGGCGGTGGCGGCGGGCCGGGAACCTGCGAGGGCTCGCCGACCACCGAGCCGGCACCGGCCTCGTTGACCATCAGCATCGCCGAGTCCCCGGCCGGCACCATGCCGAGTTTTGCGGCGGCGTCGGCGATCCGCGGCGTTGCGTCGAGCAGGGCGACATCCCTTTGCAGGGCCTCGATCTCGAGCCTCAGATCGGAGGTGGCGGTCTTCGCGGTGGACGTCCGCATGCCTGCCTCGTCGGTCATCGTGTTCAGGTACAGCACTCCTGCGATACCGGCGCCGAGCAGCGCGATCAGCATGACGACGAACGGCGCCCGGTTCAGCGCGGAGGTGACCGGCTTGCCGGGCGTGACCAGCCGCGAGGCGGTGATCTTGGACGTCCGGCGCTGGCGGCGTTCGTACGCGCGCCTGGACGACGCGGTGGTCGCCGCGGAGCGCCCGGTCGCAGCCTTCCCGCCACTGGCGGTCCGGTCCCCGGATCCGGCCGTCTTCTGCTCTGTGGTGGTCACGATGTTGCCTCCCTGATGCGCTGCGCTGCCCGGAGCCGCGCGGACGCGGCCCTGGGGTTTGCCTGGATCTCGTTCCGGTCGGGGAGTTCGGCGCCCCTGGTCAGCCAGCTGAATTCCGGGTCGTGGCCCGGCAGGTCGACGGGCAGGTCGAGCGGTGACGTCGAAACCGTCAGCGGTGCGATGGCGCGCTTGACGATGCGGTCCTCGAGCGACTGGTAGGACATCACCACGATCCGGCCTGCCAGCGAAAGGTGTTGCAGTGCAACAGGTATCGCCCGGCGCAGCGCGCCCAGCTCGTCGTTGACCTCTATCCGCAGCGCCTGGAACGTGCGCTTGGCGGGGTTGCCGCCGGTGCGCCGGGTGGCTGCGGGGATGGCGCCGCGGACCAGTTCGACCAGTCGGGCACTGGTGGTGAACGGCTGCCTTGCGCGCTCGGCGACCAGCACCTTGGAGATGCGGCCGGCGAAGCGTTCGTCGCCGTACTCGCGCAGGATCCTGGTGAGTTCCGCGCCGGGGTACGTGTTGAGCACGTCCGCCGCGGTGATGCCGGTGGTCGGGTCCATCCGCATGTCGAGCGGCGCATCGTGCGCGTAGGCGAACCCGCGGTCGGATTCGTCGAGTTGCACCGATGACACACCCAAGTCGAAAAGAATGGCCTGCACCCGGCCGGACCCGACCCGTTCGGTGATCACCTCGCCGATCCGGTCGTACACGGCGTGTACCAGTTCCACCCTGTCGGTCAGCCCGGCGTCGGCGAGCCGGTCCTGCGCGATCCGGAGTGCGTACGGGTCACGGTCGATCCCGATCACCCGGAGCCTCGGATGCGCCGAGAGCAGCGCGAGGGTGTGCCCGCCCATCCCGAGGGTGGCGTCGATCAGCACGACATCGCTTGCGCCGGATGAGGTTGCCGCTTCGATGGCCGGCGCGAGAAGCTCGTCCACCCGGCGAACCAGGACGGGGACGTGACCGTCCGGCGTGCCCGGGACCGGTGCGCCGGGGCTGTCGCCGGCGTCCTGGTTCCCCTCGGACGGACTGCCACCCATCGGCGCCTTCCTCTCTCGGTGCGATGCCCCGGCGGAACCGGTGTGCTGGTGGTGGGTGGCTGGCTGGTTCTGTCTTTCCCGGGTGTGCCCGGTGGCTCCTGATTCCTGGTCCCCACCCGCTTCGGTCCTGGCACGGGGGAAGTCGTGTCAGGGCCGGCGGTCCTGGCACGGGGGAAGTCGTGTCAGGGCCGTTGCGGGTGTGGGCCGGGCGGCAGGAACCCTCATGCGCGGGGCGCAGGTGCGGGCTGTCGCGGCACGGCGGTCAGCTGTCGAGAAGCCCCCTCTCGGGCGCGGCGTAGGCCGCCTCCTGGCGTGCCTCGTACGCCTGCCACTCGGCGGCGTCCCAGATCTCCATCCGCAGGCCGATGCCGGTGATCACCAGGTCCTTGGAGAGCCGCGCGTACTCGCGCATCCGCGCCGGGATGGAGATCCGGCCCTGCGCGTCGGGGCGCTGCTCGTCGGTGTTCGCCAGCATGTAGCGCTGGAAACCACGGGCCTTCTCGTCGGTGATCGACGCCTCGATGGCGTTGGCCGCGAACTTCTCGAAGCCCTCGTGGGTGAACACGAACAGGCAGTGATCCTGGCCGCGGACCAGCATGGCGCCGGTGGCGAATTCATCGCGGTAGCGCGCCGGAAGGGTGACGCGGCCCTTGTCGTCCATCCGCGGGGTGTAGGTGCCGTAGAAGCCGCTGAGCATCCCCACACCTCCGTCCCGGTGACACTGCCGCTGCCGTGGCCGGCCCCCGACTCCGCTCGGTCGAAAGGACCTGACGGGCACCTGGATCGGCCTCTCCCAAGTCGCTCCACCTTAACCCACTTTCTGCCACTTCCGGCCACCAAGTCCCCCAACAGATGGGGGTGTCGGCGAGTTTTTGCACGTCAGGGTGGTGGAGCACCGTGGGGCGTCACGGCCCGCGCGGATTCGGACATCCGTGCCCACCGGGCCATCTGACCCGCCCCGAACTTCACGGCGGCCGCTTTCGAACGGTGTCCACGCAGGTCGGCGCCTTCGAGCAGCCGAGACCGGCCCTCGTGTCGGCCGTCAGGCATCGCACGGTGGGGCGATGTGGGGGCCGTGTAGAGGCCAGACCTTCGAGCGACGGCAGAACCGGACGCCGTCACCGATCGTGACGATCCACCCGCGTCCCGTCTCCCCGGGTCCGTCCGGTGAGGCCGCGGGCGAAGACCATCGGCTCACAACTTCACCCTGTTGCGCGGACAGGCACTGGCAGACTGTCAAGAGGCGTCTGCGGTCACGGGGACGCGGCACGTCCGTCGGGAGGAAGTAACGGTGGCACAGCGCGTGGACCTGGAACGTACGGATGGGCCAGGTGCCGGCGCGCCAGAATTGTCCGGTGTCGGTGCCGCGTCCACTCGGCCGGCACAACCAGACCTCGCCGAGGTGCAGCGGGTCGGCGGACAGATCGCCGCGGCGATCTCCGGAATCGTGCTCGGCAAGCCGGAGGTCGTCCGGCTGGCGATCATCGCGGTGCTGGCCGAGGGCCACCTGCTCATCGAGGACGTCCCCGGAACGGGTAAGACGGTGCTGGCCAAGTCGCTGGCCCGGACGGTCGATTCCACCGTCAGCCGCGTGCAGTTCACCCCGGACCTGATGCCCAGTGACGTGACCGGGGTCAGCATCTACGACCGGCAGTCGTCGCAGTTCGAGTTCCGGCCCGGCCCGATCTTCGCCAACATCGTCGTCGCGGACGAGATCAACAGGGCGTCGCCGAAGACCCAGTCCGCACTGCTGGAATGTATGGAGGAACGGCAGGTCACCGTCGACGGCACCAGCTACCAGCTGGCGCGGCCGTTCCTGGTGCTCGCCACCCAGAACCCGGTCGAGATGGAGGGCACCTACCCGCTCCCCGAGGCGCAGCGCGACCGGTTCCTCGCCCGGCTCTCCATCGGATATCCCGATCGCAACGCCGAGATCAGCATGCTGGCCGACCGGGACCGCACCGATCCGCTGACCGCGCTGGGGCCGGTCACCGACGCGGCCACCGTCTCGCGGCTGATCGATGCGGTGATGGGTGTGCACCTCGCTCCCCCGCTGCGGCAGTACATCGTCGAGATCGTCGGGGCCACCCGTGCCCTGCCGGAGGTCCGGCTCGGCGCTTCACCGCGGGCGGTGCTGCACCTGGCCCGGGCCGCCAAGGCGGCCGCCGCCCTGGACGGACGGCCGTTCGTCGTGCCCGATGACGTCCAGCGGCTGGCCGTACCCGTGCTGGCGCACCGCCTGCTGCTGACCGTCGAGGCGCACGCCGCGCACCGCTCGGCGGAAGAGATCGTGAATGTCCTGCTGAGCCGGATCCGGGTGCCCCGGGGTGGCTGACCAGCGTCCCGGCGGCGCGGTGTCCGCGCCGGGATCCCCGCGGCCGAGGTCACGGTCGTCGTGGCGCGCGATCGGCACCACTCGCCGTATCGGCACCCGCGGGCTCACGACGCGGGGCCGCTGCCTGCTGGCCGGCGGGGTGGCCGCCGCCGCGTGTGCGGTCATCCTCGACGAGCGGGACCTGCTGCGGATCGGCCTGTTCGCCATCGCGCTGCCGCTGATCGCGACGATCGCCGGGACCCTGCGCCGCATCCGGCTGACCGCCGCGCACCTCGTCTCGCCGTCCCGGCTGGACCCCGGGACCACCGGGCAGGTCGTGCTGTCTGTCACCAACGCCGGTTCGGCACGAACGTCGACGCTGGAGATCTCGGAACCTCCGACGGTCGATCTGGCCACCGGTGTCAGATGCCTGGTGCCTCCGTTGCGCCCGGCGCACGCCGCGCAGACCGACTACCCGATCTACGCGGCGCGGCGGGGGCGGTTCCTGCTCGGCCCGCCGTCGGTTCGCGTCGGGGATCCGTTCGGCCTGTGGGAGGACCACCGCACGCTCCCCGTCCGTACCGAGGTGCTGGTGGTGCCGAGCGTCGTCGATCTGACCGGGATGCCGACGAGCTCCGGAACCCGTTCCGCAGCGGCCGATCGGGCCGCGACCGGGGCCAGCGGCGGTGATCCCGACGTAGGCATCCGCAACTATCGCAGCGGCGACGACATCCGCACGATTCACTGGCGCGCGTCGGCACGGCACGACGAGCTGATGGTCCGGCTCGAGGAGCCGGTGTCGCACGGCGGCGCGGTCGTGATGCTCGATCACCGGGCGCGGGCACATGCCGGCGAAGGAGTGCGATCCAGCCTCGAGACCGCTGTCTCGCTCGCCGCGTCGATCAGCCAGCATCTGCTGGCGGCCGAACACCAGATGCGGCTGACCACTCACGCGGGCACCGTGCTGGCCGACGGCCGGGACATCCAGGATGACGTGCTGGCGGCGCTGGCTGTGCTGGAACCGGATCGGCACGGATCGCTGTCTCCACAGTCGGTCGCCGGATCGGGACTGATCATCGCCGTGCTGGGCGCCCTGGACCTGCCCTCGGCGAAGTTGCTGGTCGCCGCCCGCCGGCGCGGCACCAACGGGATTGCCTTCGTGCTCGACGTCCGGGAATGGGATCCGCACGCTCCGGGCGGCGACCCGGCCGCCGTCGCGTTGCTGAGATCCGCGGGCTGGCGCGTCGTCACGGTCGGATCGGGCGAAGGGTTGGCGACGGTGTGGAGTAGGGCCTGCGCCGGGTCTCCCGGCTATCTACGGTCGGTCGGCCGGCCGAACCTCACTGTTCCGGTGCGGATCTGAGGGAGCGCCGATGACGATCACAGCACCACCCGGCACCCGGGGACCGGTCCCGGATCGAGCCCTGCCCACGGCGGTTCCGGCCCGTGCGCAGGCCCCTGTCCGGGTCGACCCACCCGCACCCCCGGTGCATTTCGTGACCACCCTGATCGGCGCGCTCGCGGTGCTCGCGGCGAGCATGGCGATTCCGCCGATGATCACCGGGGACAACTGGTTCTGGCCCACTGTCGAAGTGGTGATGGTGATTTGGCTGGTCGGCGTCGGCGCCCGGCTGGCCCGCATCCCGGCGGCAGCGGCCATCCTGCTGCAGTTCGCCGGCGCTTCCGTCGCGCTGACCGCACTGTTCACCGTGGGCGGCATCGGAGGCGTCCTGCCGAACGGGGCAGCGCTGTCCGAGGCCGGCGAGTTGCTGACCGGCGCCTGGGAGCAGATCAGGTCCACGGTCTCCCCCGCCCCGGCCTCCACCGAACTGGCCTTCCTCATCACGGTTTCCATCGGCGCGACGGCGTTGATCGTGGACATCCTCATCGCCGTGTGCAGGGCGCCGGCGCTTGTCGCGCTGCCGTTGCTCTGCGTGTATTCGGTACCCGCTTCGATCGATCTGGGCATGCTGCCGTGGGAGGCGTTCGCGGCGCCGGCCATCCTCTACGCCCTGTTGCTGACGGCGAGCGGTTTGTCCGGCCGACGCCTCGGCGCGGGCGCCGGCACCGCCCAGGTCGTGTCCGGGGTCGCGCTGGCGAGCCTGGCCACCGCGATCGCACTCGTCCTCGCCTCATCGGTCACCGCCATCGGCACCGAGGGCCGGCTGCCGCGGACGGCGTCGGGACCGAGCAGCACGATCGGGCTCTCACCGTTCGCGTCATTGCGGGGCAACCTGCAGCTGAGTGAACCGGTAGACATGCTGCGTGTCTCAGGACTCGACCAGCCCCAGTACCTGCGGACCGTGGGACTCCAGAAGTGGACCTCCGGCGAAGGATGGTCGGTGGACGAACTCACCGACGGCAGCCTGCCGGCCACCCCGCCGGCCCCTGGCGCGCCGGAGATCTCGGTGACGCCCCTTGCCTACCGCGACGAGTTCCTGCCCATCTATGACGGCACCTCCTCCGTCGAGGGCGTGGGACCGGGGTGGTCCTACGACGACGCCCTGGAGTCCGTGCACCGGCCGGAGCCCGTGTCGCCCGAGCCCTACCGGATAGGAGTCGCGTTCCCCGAGGCCACCGCCGATGAGCTCCGTACCGACACCGTGACCCCCGGCGGTGTGCTGACCGAGACCGGTGAACTGCCCGAGGAAGCCGTCCAGGTGGCGGAGCGGGTCACCGCGGATGCGAAAACCCCGTTCGACAAGGCCGATGCGCTGCGCACCTACTTCACCGACCCGGGCAACGGTTTCCGTTACTCGCTGACGGTGCCGCAGGGCGACAGTGGCGACTACCTCGTCGACTTCCTGCGCAACAAGCAGGGTTACTGCGAGCAGTACGCGTCGGCGATGGCCATCATGCTGCGGGCCATCGGGATCCCCGCCCGGGTGGCGATCGGCTTCACCCAGGGCACTCAAGAGGGCGACAACACGTACCTGATCAGCAGCAACGACGCCCACGCGTGGGTCGAGGTGCGCTTCGACAACGCCGGCTGGGTGCAGTTCGACCCCACCCCGCTCGGCGGCGGCCAGGGCGGCCAGCAGGGCTTCACCGACGCGGAGGAGACGGCGCCGAGCACGTCCGCCGCGCCGGAGACCCTGCCGTCGGCAGATCTGCCTGACGACGGTCCGACGCTGGGCGAGGACGGTCCCGCGAACCAGCTCCCCGATGAGGGCCAGACCTCGGCGGCCGCCACAACCGAATCGGACCGTGGCATCCCGCCGGCACTGTGGTGGACGCTCCTCGTCCTCGGTCTGCTGGCCGCCGCGGCTGCCGGCCCGACGTTCGTCCGGAACCGCCGTCGGACGAGCAGGTTGGCGATGGCCGACGCGGGAGGACCCGGCGCGGCGGCGGCCGCCTGGCGCGAGCTGGAGGACCTGGCGGTTGATCACGGCATCGTCCTCAACCCGGCGGAATCGGCGCGGGCGACCGCGAATCGGCTGTCGAAGACCGTGCACCTGGGCGAGCAGGGCCGGGCGGACCTGCGCGCGGTCGTCACCGCCGCGGAACTCGACTGGTACGCGGGGACAGAGACGGACGCCGCCTCCGGTGCTGGACCGGGCGATGCCGCCAGCGGTCCGGTCGGCAGCGGTCCGGTCGGCAGCGGTGCATCCGGAGTGACGACATCCGGCATGACGGCGACCCGGGAGCGGCCGGCAGCCTCGTCGTCGCTGGGCGCTGCCCCACGCACGTTCGCCCGGGAACTGGCGCACGTCGCGCCGCTGTCGCCGATCGAGCGGCTCGTCCCGCGGTCGGTCCGGCCGAGCTGGTGGCGGGACTGAGCTGCGCGTCGGTGCTGAGCACGGAGCCCACGCGGGGTCTGAGCTCGTGGCGGGACTGAGCTGCGCGTCGGTGCTCAGCACAGGGCTGGTGGGCGGGGCTGAGCTGCCTGCGGGACTGAGCTGCGCGTCGGTGCTGATCACGGACCGCGGCGGGGCGGAACCGAGCCGGTGGCGAGACTGAGCTGTGCGTCAGGGCTGATTGCGGAGCCCCACGCAGGACTGAGCTTGGCAGGACCGAGCCGGCTGCGGGAATGAGCTGTCCCTCGGCCGCCGGGCGTGTGCTGCGGGCAAAACTCAACCGCGACGCCTGCGCGCCGCGGTTGGTCTGACGATCAGATTCGGTTTACTGGTTGGGTTCGTCGAAACGACGACGGAAGCGCTCTTCCATCCGATTGCTCAACCCGGGGTTCGACTTGGCGGCGTTCTTCTCGGCACCCTTCGCGGCTCGCGCGCTGGGCTGCCCGAAAACGAAGAGTCCGACCGCAGAAACCATCGTCAGGAAGCCGATGACACTGACGACGACACCTATCGCGAGGAAGCTCTGTGTCGCGATGACGCCGACGACCAGAGCTACAAGACCGGCAACGAACAAGCACCCCGCGACAATCGGACGGCGACGGCGAATACGACTGACATTGACACTGGTCGCAAACTTCGGGTCGTCCTCATAGAGCGCGCGCTCGATCTCGTCGAGCATCCGCTGTTCGTGCTCGGAGAGCGGCATGGGTTCCCCTCCTCCGGCACCTGGCCACCATGTTGAGTGGTCACATCTGACGGTCGCCAGCCGGCGACCTACTACAAGGATACGAGCAGTCTGCGCCGACCACTAGCGCGCACGGAAATCTCGCCCAGTTTCGTCCCCCGGGGTGGCAGATTCCACCCGTTTCGGATGGTCGAGCAGGGTGGCGGGGCGGATTGCGGCCGCTCCGAAACGGGCCACCGCCCGATCGACCGCACCCTCGGCTTCGCGCCAGCCCGGTCGGGCGTCGCCTGCTCCGAGTTCCAGCTGCTCCACCACCTCGTCGGCCTCCACCAGATTCTCCAGTCGGACGCCCAGCAACCGGATCTGCTGGCCGCCGGCGCTGCTCTTCCGCGCCTTGGCCAGCAGCGACCCGGCGGTGGCGTAGACGGTGTGCGAAAGGTCGGTCGCAGACTGCAGCGTCGCCGACCTGGTCACGGTGGAGAAATCCTCGAAACGCACCTTGATGCTCACCGTCCGGCCACGGACTCCGGCCGCGCGAGCCCGCCGCGCGGTTCGCTCGGCCAACGTCAGCAACTCCCGGGCGAGGAACTCCGGTTCGCCGGAGTCCGACGCGAAGGTGGTCTCGACGCCGATGGACGAGTCGGCGACCTCGGTTTCGACCGAGCGGGGGTCTCTGGCCCACGACAGGTCGTGCAGTTTGCTCCCCGACGCGCTGCCGACCAGCCGCACGAGCTGGTCGAGCGGCATATGAGCGATCTCACCGACGGTGCGGACGCCGAGCGACCCCAAACGCTCGGCTGTGCGCGGGCCGACACCCCACAGCGCGCGGACCGGCAGCGGATGCAGGAGCCCGATCACCTCGTCCGGCGGGACGATCAGCAGGCCGTCCGGCTTCGCCAGGCCGGAGGCCAGCTTGGCGACGAACTTGGTGGACGCCGCGCCGACCGTCGCCACCAGCTGCAGCTCGTCGCGGATGCGACGGCGGACCGCCTGCGCAATGGCCCCCGGGCGGCCGAATTGCCGCCCGGCACCGGAGACATCGAGGAACGCCTCGTCGACGGACAGCGGTTCGACCAGCGGGGTGACGTCGGCGAAGATCTTCATCACCGCCCGGGACGCCTCCGCGTAGGCGGCCATGTCCGGTTGGACCACGGCCACCCCACGGCACAGAGCCAGCGCCCGGGACGTCGGCATCGCTGACCGGATGCCGTGCGCGCGCGCCTCGTAGCTGGCGGACAACACGACGCCGCGTCCGCCCGTGCCGGCGACCATCATGGGGACGCCGCGGAGTTCCGGGTGCCGGCGCACCTCGACCATGGCGTAGAAGGCATCCATGTCGACATGCAAGATGGTGCAAGCACTGTCGTCGACGGCTGCGGGATCCGCCGTCACGTACCGCCCGCTGTCAGTCCGGTGGGCCACTAGTCGCACTCCCTGCGCCCTCCGGGCGGCGAGCCACCATGTGAAGGTCGGCCGCGATCTCCGTCAGCCCGGGGTGACCTGCGGCGGCGGCCTCGAGCAGTGCCAGTTCGCCGTCTCCACCGGGGGTTGCCTGCCGCGCGGCGCCGGAGACCAGGCCCGACAGGACCCCGACCCCGGTGACGGACTCCACCTGCAGGCCAGATGCCGTCAGCAGGTCGGCGAGCACACCGACGTCATACCGGCGGCGAAGTGGATCGGTGCTGCCGAAACGACCGTCGGGATCGGTGAGCAGCGTCCTGGCATCGGCGAACCGGCCGACGAGGGTCTGGCCGAGGACAGCGCCGAGGCGTCCCGCGGTGAGCACGGAGATGTAACCGCCCGGCCGGACTGCCGCCGCAACCGCGGCGACCACCGCTGCCGGATCGTCGACCTCCTCGAGCAGGTGATGGCAGAGCACCAGGTCGGCCGTCCCCGGGGGTACCACGGTGTCGAGCTGGTCGGCGTCTGCCTGGACACCGCCGACCCTGTCCTCGACGCCGGCGTCCTGGGAGCGGCGGTGCAGTATCGCGAGTGCGTCCACAGATGTGTCGATCACGGTGACGCGGCAGCCCGCCAGCGCGAGCGGCACGGCTCGCGTGCCGCTGCCCCCGCCGACGTCGACGACCTGCGACACGCCGCCGTTGACCAGTGCGGCCAACGCCACGTCCACCGGGTCGCCGCCGATCGCCCGCCGCTGATCGATCATTCGGTGTCCTCCTGAGTGTTTGTGGAGCGGCGGGTGTCGGCAGCGGGGACGCCGGTTGCGGGCGTCCTCGTGACGATTCGGTGCCCGTCGCCGACCGTCTGTCACCGACGATCTTCCCCGACTTCAGCGCAGCGTATCGGCGCGCTCGCGCCCTGCCGGAAATGACCGCATCGGACCTGTACGGTTGGCCGGTGCTCGTTGCCAGTGTGTTGAGCCTCAAGGGCGGCGTCGGAAAGACCACGGTCACCCTGGGTCTTGCGTCAGCGGCAGTTCATCAGGGGGTGAACACACTCCTGGTCGATCTCGACCCGCAGATGAATGCGACTGCGACGGTCGACCCCGAACCCCTCGGGTCGGAGAACGGCCACGCCGAACGGCGCAGCTGGTCGATCGCCGAGGTCCTCGACGATCCATCCCGCAAGGTCATCGACAAGACGATCCGGGTGTCCGCCTGGGGCGAGTCGCTGCGGATCCTGCCCGGCAGCGAGCGGACCGAGAACCACAATCACCCCGACCCGGGGTCCAAGACGTTGTTCCGGCTGGCCGGGGCGTTGGCCAAGGTCGATCCGGCACCGGACCTGGTGCTCATCGACTGCCCGCCCTCGCTCGGGCAGCTCACCCGGAGTGCGCTCGTCGCCGCTGATCGCGCTGTGCTCGTGACAGAGCCCTCGCTGTTCGCGGTCACCGGCGTACAACGGGCGCTCGAAGCCGTCCAGACGGAGAGGGTGGCGCACCGGCCCGCCCTTCAGCCGCTCGGCGTCGTGATCAACCGTTTCCGGCCGAGGGTGACCGAGCACGAGTACCGGCTCGCCGAGCTGCGGGACCTGTTCGGCCCCTTGGTGTTGTTACCGGTGCTGCCGGACCGGTCGGCTGTTCAGCAGGCCCAGGGCGCTGCGGTGCCGATCCACCAGTGGCCGACAGCCGGAGCCCGTGAGATCGCGCAGAGCTTCGACGCGCTCCTGGGTCGGCTACTCAGCACCAGCCGGCCCAAAGCCCGCCGCTGACCGCTACCGGTCCGGGCCCGGCCACCCGCCTGCTCAGGCCGGCGAGAGCGACTCCTCCACGAGGTCGATGAAGGCCGAGACCTGCCGCAACATGTCGTCGGCCTCGCGCGCCGTCACCAGCCGGTGCAGGCCGGCCTCCGCCGCCTGCCGCTTGGCCGATCCGGCAGCGAAAAACGCTGCCCACTCGGAGAACTCGGGCGCAACCTTGGTGATCAACTCCCAGGCGCTCCCCCGCCGCCCCCGGACCGGGCGTGCCCTGGCCGCGAGCACCGCGGCGGCCGCTCGCAGGGCCGCGAGATGGGCGGCCGCGTAACGGTCCGCGGGATTGGACGCGCGAATGGCCCGACCGAGGCCGCGCGAGGCATCGATCAACAGATCCCGTGCTGCCTGTGGCAGCGGCGGACCGGGGCGGGCCGGCGACATGCGCGGTGCGGACTGCGGCGGGAGCGAACCCCGCCCGACCGAGCCGCGCCCGGCAGAGGGATGACCTGCGCGCACCTCCCGAGCGCGCAGCTCTCCCGCCGCCCGCACACCCACCGCCCGGGCGCTCTCCGGTCGGCCACCCGCCGGCGAGCCGGCTATCGGCGGCAGCTCGCCCGCAGCGTGACGGACCAGTGTGGTTGCATCGAACAAACCCGGTGCTGTACCGACCGACATGCCGTTCCCCTCATCTGTTCGAACCTGTGTTCGATAGTACGCGTGTTCGAATAGGTCCGCCAGTACCTCCGTCAGGTGTCCTTACCCGGCGGGTCCCGGGGCAGCGGTTACCGCGCCGACGATGGGCGTGATGTGATGACGACATGGAGCTCTTACCCGGCCAAACCGTCCGGGACTCCGTCGTTCTCCGTCGCCTCGACCCGGATTCCTTCCGGGCCCGGACGCCCGAGCTGATCGACGTCTACCTACGGGCGATGCACTATCCGGCCGACCTCGCCGGCACCCGATCGGTGCTGTGGGAGGACCACAGCCGCCGAGTGGGATTCAGCTGCGTGGTCGCCGCCGATCCGCACGACCGGATCCGCGGCCTTGCCTACGGCTACCGCGGCGCGCCGGGTCAGTGGTGGTACTCCGAGGTGCGCAGGGGTCTGCGTTCCCACGCGGAGCGGGAGCTCGCCGACTTCTTCGAGCTGACCGAGTTGCACATCGACCCGGATTGGCAGGGCAACGGGCTCGGTGAGGCGCTGCTGCGGAGCCTGGCCGCCGATCGGCCGGAACAGCGCATGCTGCTGTCCACGCCGGAGGGCGAGAACCGCGCGTGGCGGCTCTACCGTCGGCTCGGCTTCGCCGATTTGCTGCGGAACTTCCAGTTCACCGGGGACCCGCGACCGTTCGGTGTCCTGGGTCGCGATCTACCGCTGCCACCGGCGGCCGCCGGCGGGTGAGCCGGGGGCTGCACGCAACGGTGGCCGGCCAATGGGCCGGGGGCCGCACGCAGCGCTGGCCGGCGGTCAGAGCGCCGCCAACCGGGCAGCCAGCGGGTCCAGACCCATGCCGCCCATCCCGAGCGCCGCACTGTGGAACGCCTTGAAGTCGAATGCTGCGCCGTGCCGCTGCCGGGCGGCGTCCCGGCCGGCCAGCCAGACCCGCTCGCCGATCTTGTAGGACGGCGCCTGCCCCGGCCAACCGAGGTAGCGGTCGATCTCGTCACGGCAGTGCGCCGGATCGGTGATCGTCCTGGTCAGCAGGAACTCCAGCCCCAGCTCGCCGGTCCAGCGCTCCCCCTCGTGGAAGCCTGTGCCGACCGGGATCTCCAGCTCCAGATGCATGCCGATGTCGACGACAACCCTTGCCGCGCGGAACATCTGCGACTCGAGCAGGCCGAGCAGCTGGCCGTCATTGGCCAGGTAGCCGAGCTCCCGCACCAGTCGCTCGGCGTACAGTGCCCAGCCCTCGGCGTGCGCCGAGGTGCCGGCCAGCAGACGCTGGTAGTCGTTGAGCGAATCCTTGCGGTACACAGCGGTGCCGATCTGCAGGTGATGCCCGGGGACACCCTCGTGATAGACGACGCTGGTCTCCCGCCAGGTCGAGAACACCTCGCGTCCCGGCTCCACCGCCCACCACATCCGCCCCGGCCGGGAAAAGTCGTCACTCGGTCCCGTGTAGTATGCCCCGACGCCACCACCCGGCGGTGCGATGCGGCACTCCAGTGCGCGGATCTGCTCCGGGATGTCGAAGTGCTCCTTCGACAGGTCCTGGATGGCCCGGTCAGAGAGTTCCTGCATCCACGCCTGCAACGCCGGCAGACCGACGATCTGGTACGCCGGGTCGGTGTCCAGGGCAGCGGCGGCGGCTGCCGGGTCCGCGCCGGGCACCAGGCGGTCCGCCACCTCCCGCAGCTCGGCCTCGAGCGCGAGGAACTCCTGCCAACCCCATGCGTAGGTCTCCTCCAGGTCGACCACCGCACCCAGGAAGAGGCGCGAACCGAGGGCGTACCGCTCGCGCCCGACGGCGTCCTTCGTCGGCGCGAGCGTGCGCAACTCCTCGCGCAGGAACACCGCCAGATCGGCGTACGACGCCTCGGCGGCGGCCGCTGCGGCGGCGAGATCCGCGGTCAGGGAAGGGCTTCGGCCCGCCCCGACCTGTGCTGCCAGGGCACTGAAGTACCCCTCCCCGGACACGCCCGCGTAGGTGTCGCACTGGTCCGCGCACTTGTCCACCTGCCGGACGGCCGACACCTGCCCCGCTCCCGCCGCCTGCAGCAGGCTTTGGCGGTAACCGGCCATCGCGGCCGGCACCGCGGCCATCCGGGTGGCCAGCACGGCGACCTGTTCGTCGGTGTCGGTCGGCATCAGGTCGAAGACCAACCGCACCATCTGGATCGGCGAATCGATGACGTTCAGCGCAGCGTGCAGCCAACCCGAGTCGAACACGTCCAGCTGAACCTGGAGCCGCTCGACCAGCACATCGCGGGCCAGATCGTCATCCGGGCCCTCCGACGGCGCGGACTCGAGCGCGGCCAGGGTGTCCCGATCCAGCTGAGCCAGCTCGGCAAGGCCCTCGGGCGACAGGTCGTCCAGCCGGTCGTCGTTGCCGGGAAGGCCGAGGTAAGTGGACATGGTGGGACTGAGCTGGGCGTACCGGGCGACGTAGGCGTCGGAGAGGTCGTTGATGACGGACATTCCGGGGACGCTACCGCTCCCCACCGTCGTCCCCCCGGGATTTACGCTCGGCGTTCTCGGCTGCCAGGGCATGCCCCATCTGCACCGGTCCGTCGTCGGCGGCGGATCGACCGTCGGGTTCCTCGGCGCGTTCGGTGTCGTCCTTCGCGTTGCGGTACGCGACCCGGACGGCGAGGTGGGCGGACACCGGCGCGGTGACGAACTGCAGTACCACGATCAGCAGCAGCACCCCGATCACCGCCGGGGAACCCAACCGCAGGCCGACGCCCAGCATCAACAGCATGATGCCCAGTACCTGCGGCTTGGTCGCAGCGTGGATCCGGCTCATCGTGTCCGGGAAGCGCAGCACGGCGATGCCGGCCAGCAGGGACATCAGCGCACCGATGATCAGCGCGGCGGAAGCGATCACGTCGACGGTGCTCATTGGCGATCCCGGGGCAACAACTTCGCCAGGCTCGCCGAACCGAGGAACCCGAGCAACGACACCACCACCGCGATCACCAGCGTGGTGCCGCTACGGTTCACCGCGGCCAACAACACGATGACGCCGACGAGAATCGCGAGCAGGACGTCGAGCGCGACCGCCCGATCGATCTGGGTCGGCCCGCGGACCAGCCGGATCGAGGCGAAGAGCGCGCCGATCCCGAACAGCAGGCCGCAGACCACGAGGGTGACCGTCATCGGCGCCGCCCGGTCCTCATGCCGGCCGAACCCGGATCGCCGAAGGTGTCGTCACCGAGCGCCAGACCGATTCGCCGTTCCTGTGCCAGGACCTGCTCGGCGAAGGCGTCCATCGGTTTCCGGTCGGCGTCCAGGACGTGGATGGTCAGAGTGCGGTCCTCGGAGTCGGCGTCGATGATCAGGCTGCCCGGCACCAGCGACACAGCCAACCCGGTCAGCGCTTCCAACAGATCGGAATCGGACTGGAGTTGCACCGTCGTCACCTCCGTGCGGGGCAGCCGCGGGCGCAGTGCCAGCCAGCCGACCTGCACGCTGGCGATCACCACGTCCCAGAGGAACCGCGCGAGCAGTTGGAGCATCCGCCACGGGTGCAGGCCGAACCGGAAGTGCATGGTGGGCAGCGGGAAGAGCAGCAGAATGGCCGCACTGACGGCGATCCCGATACCGATCACGACGATCGACACAGAACCCCAGAGTGCCATCCAGATCAGCACCAGCGCGGTCATCGTCATCAGGTAGGGCTGCCAGCCGCCGCTGCCGGGAATCCTCGCCCCGCGCACCCGGACCGCGCGCTCCCGAAGTTTGCGTGCGCCCGTCATGGCCCGCCCTGCCCGTCCTCGACGACACCGGGCGGCGGCGGTACCCCGGCCCCCAGCACGGCGTCGACGTACACGCTGCGATCCACGATCGACGCCGCCGCCCTGTCCGCCAAGTCGTAGATCGGCCCCGCGGCGACGGTCAGCAACAGGCTGACGGCGACGACCGCCGTGGTCGCGCCGACCATCCCGATCGGCAGCCGGGCGGCCTTCTCGCCCGCCTCGCGGCGCTTGGCCTCGCGCAGCGCCTCCCGCTGGGCCTCCCGGCGGGCGGGCAGCGAACGCCCGGATTCCGTCTCGAGCGCACCGGCGTCGCCGTCCAGCGCGATGACCTCCGGCACCGGCCGCCAGAACGCACGGCCCCAGACCCGGACGATCGCGTAGAGCGTCAGCAGGCTGGTCAGCGTGCCGCCGATCACCAGCAGCAGCGCCAGCACCCGGCCGTCGGCGATGCCTGCCTCGAACAGTCCGACCTTGCCCAGGAACCCGGAGAGCGGCGGCACCCCGGCCAGGTTCATCGCCGGGATGAAGAACAGGATCGCCAGCACCGGCGCCGCTGCGGCGAGCCCGCCGAGCCGGGCCAGCACGGTCGTCCCGGCCACCCGCTCTATCAGGCCGACCCCGAGGAACAGCGCGGTCTGCACCAGGATGTGGTGCGCGACGTAGTAGATCGCGGCGGCCATCCCGGCCTGCGAGCCGAGGGCGACCCCGAACAGCATGTAGCCGATGTGCGACACCAGGGTGAAGGACAGCAACCGTTTGATGCCCGATGACGCCACGGCGCCGAGGATCCCGACGAGCATCGTCAGCAGCGCGGCGATCATCAGCAGCGTGCCGAACGAGCCGGGTGGGAACAGCAGCGTTTGCACCCGGATGATCGCGTAGATGCCCACCTTGGTGAGCAGGCCGGCGAAGACCGCGGTGACCGGCGCGGGCGCGCTCGGATAGGAATCCGGCAGCCAGGCCGACATCGGGAAGACCGCCGCCTTGACGCCGAACGCCACCAGCAGCAACGCCTGCAAGGCCGCGACAATCCCGACCGGCACGTCGGCGAGCTTCACCGACAGGTCGGCGAGGTTCACCGTCCCGGTCGCCGCGTAGAGCATCGCGATCGCCGAGAGGAACACCAGGGAACTGAGCAGGGACACGACGATGTAGGGCGCGCCGGCCCGCAGCCGTTCCTTCGTCCCACCGAGGGTGAGCAACACATAGCTTGCCGTCAGCAGGATCTCGAAGCTGACGAACAGGTTGAACAGGTCGCCGGCGATGAACGCGTTGGACACGCCCGTCACCAGGATCAGGAAGGTCGGGTGGAAGATCGACACCGGGGTCTCCGGCGTCTCCGACGAGTCCGCCATGCCCTGGGAGATGGCATAGACCAGGACCGCCAGCGAGACGACGGTAGAGACCACCAACATGAACGACGCCAGCGGGTCGGCGACCAGCGAGATGCCGAACGGTGCGGTCCAGCCGCCGACGTGCATCACGATCGGACCGGTTGAGGCGACCTTGACCAGCATCACCAACTCGATGACGAGCTGGGTGGCCAGCGTGCCGACCGAAATGGCCCGCTGGACACGCGGTCGTCTGCTCGCGATCAGCGTCAGCCCCGCCCCGGTCAGCGGGATGATGATCGTCAGGGGCAGCAGCCAGGTCATTCCTCACCACCGCCCGGATCGTCGGCGGTCATCAGCTCGGCATCTTCTTCGTCCTTGGTGAGTTCGGGTTGCTCGGTGACCTTGTAGTTGCGGTAGGCCATCGCCAGCAGGAACGTCACGACAGCCAGGCTGATGACGATCGAGGTGAGGATCAGCGCCTGCGGTACCGGATCGGCGACAGGTTCGCCGTTGGTGGGCTCGCCCACGATCGGGGCGACGCCGTCGACGCTGGTGGACAGCAGCAGCAGGTTGATCGCGTTGCCGGCCAGCAGGAATCCGAGCAGCACCCGGATCAGGTTTCGGGACAGCATGAGGTAGACGCCCGCGGCGAACAGGCCGCCGATGGTGACCGCGAGGACAAGACTGGTCGTCATCGGATCCGCCCCGCCGACCGCTTTGCCCGCCGCTGCTCGCGCACGGCGTTGGCATCGACGTCGCGCCGCTCGAGGACAACCTGCCGGTCCAATTCGGCGCCGAGGGAGCGCAGCACGTCCAGCACCAGGCCGACCACGATGAGGTAGACGCCGATGTCGAAGATCGTCGACGTCACGAACTTGAGGTCGCCGAGCACCGGGACGGTCGCCTTGAGGATGGTGGACTGCAGCGCGTCGCCGCCGGCGATCAGCCCGTAGGCCGCCGTCGCGGAGGCGATCAGCAGCCCGAGGCCCATCATCCGGCCGGGGTCGACCGGCGCGGCCTCGCCGAGCTCGAAGGAGCCGCCGGCGATGTACCGCAGCGCCAGCGCCAACCCGGCGATCAGGCCCGCCGCGAAACCGCCGCCCGGGGCGTCGTGCCCGACCAGCAGCACGTACACCGAGAAGATCACGATGACGTGGAAGATCATCCGGGTGACCACCTCGAGCAGCAGCGAACGGCGCGGGGTCCAGTTCGTCGCGAGCCAGGGTGAGGGCTGCCGCGGCTTGACCGGATCGCCGAGGGCGGTGGGTTTGCGCGGCGTCGATCCGGTGCGGCGGACCAGGAAGATCAGCGACGCCACACCGGTCGCGGCGGCGATCAGCACCGTCAGCTCGCCATAGGTGTCCCATGCGCGGACATCGACCAGGATGATGTTGACGATGTTGCTGCCGCCGCCGTATTCGACGGCCGGCCCGGCGAGTTCGTCGGAAACCGGTGCGACGGTACGGGTTCCCGGGATGATCAGTGCGAGCGCCGTCATCAGGGCGCCGGACGCGAGGGCGATGGCGAACCGGAATCCGTTGCCCTTGCGAGACTGGTACAGCGCGGTGTCCGGCAGCCTGGTGAGAACCAGCAACCCGGCGAGCAGGGTGACGCTCTCCACCAGGATCTGGGTGAGCGCCAGGTCGGGAGCGCCGCGGAGGACGAACAGCACCGCGACGGCGTAGCCGACGCCGCCAACCATCAGCACGGCGGTCAGCCCACGCTGCACTCGGGTGACCGCGACGGCCAGACCCAGGATCACCAGCGACAGCATCAGCTCGGCCGGGGCGCCCAGCAGTTCGACGTCGGCCGGCCCGGTGGCCGCCCGGACCAGCATGGTGCCGGGGAAGGCGACCAGCACCAGCAGGATCGCGCCGAGCGACACCGGCAGCGACCCGCGCTGGGTGGCCGCGGTGACCCCGACGGCGGTCACGTCGATGCCCTTGACCGTCGCCCGGTAGGCCGCGCCCGGTTCGCCGCCCGGCCGGGCGATCTCGGAGCGACGCTCCCTGGCCCGCTGCGCGAGGAAGATCGCCGCACCGGCCGCCCAGCCGGCGGCGGACAGTGCGAGCGGCAGTTCGAAACCGTGCCAGAGCGCCATCGCGCCGTCGTGGGTGGGGCCGGCCGTCTGCGCGTAGGACTGCAGCAGCGGCTCGAGCAGTTGCGGGACGATTCCCAGCACCAGGCCGAGCGCCACGAGGACGACTGTCGGCCCGGTCATCCAGCCGGACGAGGGTTTCGGGGCCGTCACCGGCACGCCGGCCTTGTCGCCGAACGCTCCCCACACGAACCGCGCGCTGTAGGCGACCGTGACGGCGGACCCGACGGCCATCACGACGGTGCCGATGACGCCCGCGGTGCCGCCGTCGAGCAGCCCGGCGTATCCGGCCTCCTTCGCCGCAAAGCCGAGCATGGGCGGGATTCCGGCCATCGACACTGCGGCCAGGCCGGCCATCACGGCAAGCGCCGGCATGCTCCGCCGCAGTCCGGACAGTTTGGTGAGATCCCTCGTGCCGGTGGAGGTGTCGATGATGCCGACGACGAAGAACAGCGGCGCCTTGAACGTCGCGTGGGCGATCAGCATGGCCAGCCCGCCGAGCAGGGCGTCCGGATTGCCGCAGCCGATCAGCAGCGTCATCAGTCCGAGCTGGGACACGGTGCCGTAGGCGAGCAGCAGCTTGAGGTCCCGCTGCCGCAGCGCCAGCACGGCGCCGAAGAGCATCGTGCCGCCGCCGAGCGTCATCAGCAGCGGCTGCCAGAAAGGCAGCACCGCGAACGCCGGCGCGAGCCGGGCGAAGAGGTAGATGCCGGCCTTGACCATCGTCGCGGCGTGCAGGTACGCACTCGCCGGGGTGGGTGCCGCCATCGCGCCGGGCAGCCAGAACTGGAACGGGATGATCGCCGACTTGCTGATCCCGCCCACGATCATCAGCACGATCGCGGTGGTGATCAGCGGCCCCGAGGGCGGGTCGGCAAGGATCTCCGACAGGGTGAACGTGCCGGCCGTGATGCCGAGCATGACGACGCCGATCAGCATCACCAGGCCGCCGGCGGTGGTCACCATCAGCGCCTGGGAGGCGGCCGCGCGCGACGATCGTTTGCCGGTCCGGTGCGCGATCAGCAGGTACGACAGGATGCCGGTCAGCTCCCAGAAGATGACCAGCAGAATCAGGTTGTTCGCCCAGACCAGGCCGAGCATCGCCCCGGCGAACGCGAGAAGCGCACCGCTGTAACGGCCCAGACCATCGTCGCCGTCCGGGAAGTAGCGCGCCGAGTAGAGCAGCACCAGGGTGCCGATGCCGGCGATGACGAGGGTCATCACCATGGCCAGCGCGTCCAGCCGTAGGTCGATGGACAGCGACAACAGCGGCACCCATTGCAGTTCCGTGGTCCGGTCGGCACTGTCGAGCACCGCGGGGATCTGCACGGCCGCCCAGCCGGTGGTCGCCGCGGGCAGCGCCGCGAGCAGCAACAGGCCGGCCCGGCCAAGCCGTGCGCAGATCGCCGGCGAGGCCAGGGCGACCACCAGATAGGCCGCGAGGAAGGCCGGAGCCAGGGTGAACAGGTCGGCGGTACTCATGATGCGATCCGAGTTAATGGGGCGAACCGCCGCTGCGGTGCGATCGGGCCCCGAGGGCCGGTCGGGCCCGGGCAGGGCCGATCGGTCAGGCGCACGGGTCTCCCGGGGTCGGATCGCTCGACGAGCGAACGGCTGCTGAGGGGTCTACCCTACCCACCCGCTGGGCGGCTCCGGTCCGCTTTGGGCTTCACAGCAGTGCCCGGGTGGATGACGCGTCAGCCTCCAGTTCAGCGAAAACACCCCGGATCGCGTCGAGTGAGTCGTTCACCTGTGCGGCCTCTGTCACACCGTCGGTCTGCACGCCGACGAGATCGGCCGTCGTCGACAGCTCGAGGAGCTTGGCGTACACCTCCCCGACCTCCTCGACGGCCTCGCCGAGCTTGTTCAGCAGCTCGGACCGGCGCTGCGTCATCCGTTGCACGGAGGCGCGGACCTCACCCGACCGCGGCAACTGCCGGGCCACCCCCTCGGCACGGCCAACGGCGTCGTCCACCGCATCGACAGCGCGGGCGACCCGGTTGGCCACGCTCTCCGCGCTGCGGGCGGCCTCGACGGCCTGGCCGGCGGTCATCGCGACGGCGGGTTCGAGCTGCTCCTGCTGCAACCGACCGAGGTCCGCGCGGTAGCCGTGCAGCGTCGCGACCAGGCCCGCCTGCACGGTTCCCGGCCGCAGCGGCGGTGGTTCCGGTTCGGTGGTCGCGTCGTCACCGTCCGCCCGGACCGCGCCGCCGACCACGGCGGCCACCCCGAGCATCCCCGCCCCGACGAGGCCGACGGCTCCCACCGGCAGGCCGATCGCCCACGCAGACCCGGCGCCGACGCCAGCGACGACCAGGCTCCACGGGTCCTTCAGCGCCCGCCCCGCACGGGACAGGAACGAGCCGGCCATGGACGGGTCCGATCGGTCGGGACTGCTGGACGGGCGACTGCCCGCCGGACGGTCAGAAGTTGGACAGGACGTCGGCGAAGACCTTGTCGATAGTCGCCGGGTTACGGGCATCGTAGGCGGCCGCCTGGGAAGCCTCCGAGATCTTCTGCAGGGTGGCCAGGTCCGCGTCCGGCCCGTAGGCGATGGTGAAGACCCGTACCTCGTTCTCCTGGGCGTTGTTCTCGAGCTGGCCGATCAGCCCGTCGAGGTCATTGTCGGTGTACTCGTTCCGCCCGTCGGTGAGCACGACGACCGCGTTGATCGACGCCGGGTCCTGGCTGGCGTTCATGTCGTCGGTCGCCACCTTGGTCGCGGCGTACAACGGCGTGCCGTTCAGCGGGGTGAGCCCGGCGATGGCGTCGGTGATCGGCGTGCGGGTCTTGCTCAGCGGCCCGACATCGACCAGGTCGGCGGTGATGGTGTCGGGGGTCGGCAGGTCGGTCGTGAACACCCAGAAACCCACCTGATCGGTGTCGACCAGCTGCCCGAGGGCGGTCGTCGCCGCCGACTTCGCCAGCTCCAGCTTGGACTTCCCGCCCGACCCGGAGTCGGCGCTCATCGAGCCCGAGACATCCATCAGGATCAGCACTCTGGCGCTCTTGCGAACGTCGGCCCACAGCGACCTGACGTCGCGCAGCACGTCCGGCCCCGGCGGGTTGAGCGCGACCTTCACCCCGTCGGCGATCAGGTACGGGCTGGAGGTGATCGGCTCGCCCGGTTCACCGTCGGCGGTACGGAAGAAGCTGTCGGTGAACACCTTCTGCTGCTGCGGTTCCACCAGGTACGCCTGGAAGTCCGCGGCGCCGGCCTTCTTGTCCGGCGACGACCACGGCGCGTCGAGGATGACGAACGGGCTGTCGCTGTAGAGCGTTCCCTCCTTCGGGTACACCGCGACCAGCGGCACCTTGGGCGGCGCGTGCTGCCCGAGGGTCTTCGGGTCGCCGCTCGGATTGCCCGCGTTGTAGTCCAGGACGCTCTTCTCCTCGACCGCGGCCGCCGACAGATAGCCGAGCGCCGCACCCTGGTCGTCGGCCCGCTGCAGGTTGGACAGATAGGTCAGCGTCGTGTCGCCGTAGTGCACGACCGACGTCTCGACGTCCTTCAGGTACTTCTGCACCTCGGGCTTCTTCAGCGCGGCCTCGGTCAGGTCGGAACTGGTACCGGTCGCGGCCACCAGGGTGCCGATGGTGGCGGCCAGCCCCGACGTCGAGACGGTGGGGTTGGTCTTGCCGAGGGTGAACTTGCCCCACTCGGGGTGCCCCTTCGACGCCCACCCCTGCTTGTCGGTGGCCAACGCCAGCACATCGGACCAGCCGATCTCGGCGTCCGGCCAGCCCAGCGCCTTCGCCATCGGCTCCGGCATCGCCAGCACCAGCGGTGTCGAGGCGATGCTCTCCGACGTCGCCGGGACGATGTTCGGCCGGTCCTTCGCGGTCAGGTCGCTCTTGAGCAGGCTGACCCAGGTCGACGCCGCGGGTGTCCACACATCGGGCGCCGGGCCGTTGAGGTTTTCGTCCCAGCCGGCCGCGAGGTTCGCCTCGGCGGTGCCCGACGCGGCCGAGTTCACCACGATGTCGAAGCACTTGCCGTCCACCGTGCGGCCGGAATCCCGGTAGGTGTTCGCGATCTGCTTGAGCAGCGCGGCTTTCTCGCTCGACGCGGCGACGGTCACGGTGGTGCAGCCGTCCCTGGGAGCCTGCTGCGCCGTGCCGGCGTCACCGCTGCCGGCGGTCGGCTCCGTGCTGTCGCTCCTGGTGGTGAAGTACCGGATGCCGACGATCAACACGACACCGGCGATCACCGCCGCGATGATCGGAACCTTGCTGCTGCGCTTCCCGGACGACCCGGCCGGCGGATATGACGTCACCGGTTTCCCCCTCCCCATTCGGCCGACGGCGTCGCCGAGTGGGCGCGTCGCGGGTCTTCGGTAACGGCCTGCCGCCGGTGTGGGGCGAACCGATGACGCCTATTGTGCCCGGATTGCGAGGTCCGTTACTTGCTACGACCCTCGTTCTTGTTGACCTTGCGCTGCGCGAGCGCCGAGACGATCTTGTTGACCCAACCCATGACTGTCTTCATGGGCCCCAGGGTCCCACGCGATCGACTCGCCGCTGCTCAGGCGACCCCGACCGGGCGGAACTGGATGCTGATCCGCGGGCCGACCGGTCTGGACGTCTTCGGGATCGCGTGCTCCCAGGTCCGCTGGCAGCTGCCGCCCATCACGATCAGGTCGCCGTGGCCGAGTGGGAACTTCAGGCTCTTTCCCCCGGTCCGCGGTCGGAGGGTCAGTGCCCGGGCAGAACCGACGGAAAGGATCGCCACCATGGTGTCGGAATGCGAGCCGCGGCCGATGGTGTCCCCGTGCCACGCGACACTGTCTGCGCCGTCCCGGTAAAGGCACAGTCCGGCGGTGACGAACGGCTCGCCCAGCTCGGTGGCGTAGTGCCTGTTGAGCGCGGACCGTGCCGCCGTGAGGAGGGGGTCCGGGAAATCGGTGGCGCCGCTGTACCAGCAGAGCAGCCGCGGAACGTCCACCTCCCGGTCGTACATCTGCCGCCGCTCGGCCCGCCAGGGCACGTCCGCCAGGAGCCTCTCCAGCAGCAGATCGGATCCCAGCAGCCAGCCTGGAAGATGGTCGACCCAGGCGCCGTCGGACAGCTCGACCCGTTTCACCCGCCCGGCGAGGGCGGTCAATTCGGGTTCGTCCGCGGTGTCGAACATCGACGGCTGGTGAAGGACGCTCACCGTTGCAGGATACCGCGGCGATCGAACGTATGTACTGGATCATTGCTTACATCAAGTCAGCCTCAACATAAACATGTGGACGGTACCTGCTGTGGCTGCCTCTCAGCGCGCCCCTGATAGTCGCCGCTTTGTACCGCACTCGGATGACCGCACGCCGGAAGGGACAGAATCGCCCGTCTCACGTTTCGGCAACGATTTCGTAGACAGCGATGTCCACCGCGTCGACACCGTGTTCGGCCTGGCTGGCCGTGTTCTTTCGGACATCGCCGGCGAAGGCGTCGGCGGCTTCACGGTCCTGAAAGACGATGAAGGTGTGCGAACGAGCGTTCTGCTCGGCCCAGTAGCCCTTAACCAGACCAGGGGCGTGGCGGACGCCGGGCACAATGTGCGCCAGGAGCTGTTCCCGTGCCGCAGCCATCCGATCCGGATCGATGTTCCACGCTCCGATGACCACCCACATGTGCCCACTCCTCTTGGCGCCGTTGTGAATACCTGCGAGACGCTACGCGAGCCCGCAACGCCACCACCTCAGCATTTCTTCGATGATGAGGGCGATCAATGGACACGGCTGCGTCTGCGGCGGCTTGCTGCTCGCTCGTCGCGTCATATCGGCGATCCGGCACTTGACGCAGGCAACTACCCAGTACGTAGGTCCGACACATCCGTCGGCATAGGCTCCGCGTCCATGAGCAACGAGGAGCAGCACGGTCGGCAGCGGGCGGAAACCCTTGCGGTGACGGCGGGCCGGCCGCCGGCGCATCCCGGGCAGCCGATGAACGAACCGCTGGTGCTGGCGTCGAACTTCCGGGCCGGCACCGCGGAGTCACCGGTCGTCGAGTACTCCCGCGACGGCGGGACAGCGAGCTGGGAAGCACTCGAGGAAGCCGTGGGTGCGCTGGAAGGCGGGTCGGCGGTGGCCTTCGGGTCCGGCATGGGCGCCGCGTCGGCCATCCTGGAACTGGTGCCGGTGGGCGCGCACGTCGTCGTCCCCACCGATTCCTATGCCGGCGTGAAGAGCCTGCTGGCAGAGGGCGCGAGCCTCGGCCGGTGGAAGGTCACGACGGTGGACATCACCGACACCGCGGCCACCAAGGAGGCCGCCTGGGCTGCCGACGTGCTCTGGCTGGAGTCCCCGACGAATCCGTTGATCGACGTCGCCGACCTGCCCGAGCTGTGCCGGTTCGGCCGCGGCACCGGGGCAATGGTGGTGGTGGACAACACCTTTGCCACGCCACTGGGCCAGCAGCCGCTCGCGATGGGCGCCGATGTGGTGCTGCACAGCGCGACCAAGTTCATCGGTGGGCACTCTGACCTGCTGCTCGGCCTCGCGGTGGCCGGGAACCCGGACCTGCTCGGGCGGTTGCGGACCCGGCGCCGGCTGGCCGGCGGGCTGCCTGGTGCCCTGGAGGCCTTCCTCGCCCTGCGCGGTGTGCGGACGCTCGCCGTCCGGCTGGCCCGGTCACAGGAGTCGGCGGGCGTGCTCGCGCACCGGCTGCACCAGCATTCCGCCGTGTCCCGGGTGCGGTACCCCGGCCTGCCGGACGATCCCGGGCACGACCGGGCGGCGGCCCAGATGAACGGCTTCGGGGCGATGCTGTCCTTCGAGGTACGGCGCGGCGCGGACGCGGCGGAGTCCGTCGCCCGGTCGGTCCGGGTGATCACCCACGCGACGAGCCTGGGCGGGGTCGAATCGACGATGGAGCGACGGGCGAAGTACGCGAACTCCGACCACGTTCCGGCCGGCCTGCTCCGGCTGAGTGTCGGTGTGGAGCACGTGGAGGACCTGTGGCATGACCTCGACGTCGCGCTCAATGCCGTGCGCTGATCGGGTTCTCGCGATCAGCCAGTTGCAGGTGGCAGGGCGGGCAGCCCGTCGATGCTGGCACTGTTGTGCTTGCGCCGGTAGTCGTCGAAGTAGGACTCGTCGCGGCGCTCCTGGGCTCGGTCGAGGACATCGCGGTCCTGACGAAAGTCCATCAGCGGCAGCGAGAACCCGCAGCTGTCCGCGATCCGGTCCAGATCGACGACGATGATCGACCGCTGCCCCGCCGTGCGGTCCTTGCCGAACGCCGGCCTGATCTCGTCGAACTCGGGGGCGCCCGGCAGCACCGCCCGGCCGGTTCCGTGCAAGCGGACGATCTTCGGTGGTCCGTCGAACGCGCAGAACATGATGACGATCCGGCCGTTGTCCCGCAGGTGGGCGATCGTCTCCGCGCCCGATCCGGTGTAGTCGAGGTACCCGACCCGCCGGGGCCCGAGCACAGCGAAGGTTCCGGCCATGCCCTTCGGCGAGACGTTCACGCTGCCTTCGGTTCCCGACGGCGCCGTCCCGACGAAGAACACGTGCTGCCGGTCGATCCACCGGGCGAGCTTGTCGTCGATCTCGCTGAAAACTGTTGCCATCCGACGATGGTGGCATCCAGCGGCGTCCGCGGACGAATCACGGTCCGAAGCGTTCCCGCGGGAACGTTTCTCCCCCTCTGTGCCCGATCGACACTGGCGCCTGACACCTGCACAACGCACAACCGGGCTCCGGACATGGCGCCGGGCCCGGCCGCGTCGTCACGACGCGACCGGGCCCGGAGTCTGTTGGGCGCAGCAGGATCAGCTGCAGCCGGAGGTGGAACCGCATCCCTCGCACACGTAGCACGCGCCCGAGGGCCGCATCTTGGTGCCGCAGGTGAAGCAGAGCGGAGCGTCCGCGGACTTGCCGATCACCATCTCCAGCAATTCCGTCGAGGAGCCTGCTTGACCGATTCCGCGAGCGGCCGGCTTCTCGGACGACGCGGAATCGTTTGCCTGAACGCCGGTCTCGACGGCGGGGCGGACGATCGGCGTGACGTCGATGGTGGTGCGCAGATCCTCGACGACATGCTCCTCATCGGTGGCAGTGCCGGATCCGTAACTCGCGGACACCTGGGCCACCCGCTCCTCCGCGGAGAAGATCCCCAACTCGGCCCGCGCGTCGACCGGTAGGTAGTCGAGCGCGATCCGGCGGAACAGGTAATCCATCACCGAGGTGGCGATCCGCACATCCGGGTCGTCGGTCATCCCGGCCGGCTCGAACCGCAGGTTGGTGAACTTGGCGACGTAGGACTCCAGCGGGATGCCGTACTGCAGCCCGACGGACACCGCGATGGAGAACGCGTCCATCACACCGGCCAGGGTCGAACCCTGCTTGCCCAGCTTGATGAACACCTCACCGAGGCCGTCGTCCGGGTACGAGCCGGTGGTGAGGTAGCCCTCGGCACCGCCGACGGTGAACGACACCGTCTGCGACGGGCGCTTCTTCGGCAGCCGGCGACGAACCGGTCCGGTCACCACCGGTGCCACGGCGACGGCCTGAGCAACGTTGGAGATGTCGGCGGACTTCTCGCCGTGGTTCTTGTTCGACACGGACAGCGGCTGGCCGACCTTGCAGTTGTCCCGATAGATGGCCAACGCCTTGAGGCCCATCTTCCAGCCCTGCTGGTAGATCTCGGCCACGTCGTCGACGGTGGCGTTCTCCGGCATGTTGACGGTCTTGGAAATGGCACCGGAGATGAATGGCTGCACGGCGGCCATCATCCGGACGTGTCCCATCGGTGCGATGGACCGTTCACCCATCGCGCAGTCGAACACGCTGTAGTGCTCCCGCTTGAGGCCGGGGGCGTCGACGACGTGTCCGTGCTCGGCGATGAACTCGACGATCGCCTCGATCGACTCCTCCTGATACCCCAGCGAGCGCAACGCCCGCGGCACCGTCTGGTTGACGATCTGCATGGAGCCGCCGCCGACCAGCTTCTTGAACTTGACGAGGGCGAGATCGGGCTCGATGCCGGTGGTGTCGCAGTCCATCATCAGCCCGATCGTGCCGGTCGGGGCGAGGACGGAGGCCTGGGCGTTGCGGTAGCCGTTGCGCTCGCCGGTGGCAATGGTCTCGGCCCACGCGGTGGTGGCGAGCTTGAGGGTCGTGGCGTCGTTGCCGCCCACAGCCCGGATGTAGTCGTTCGCCGCGGCGTGCTTGCGGATGACCCGCTTGTGCGCGTCGGCGTTCCTGGCGTAGCCGTCGTACGGCCCGACGACCCCGGCCAGCTCGGCGGAGCGCTTGTAGGCGACGGCGTTCATCAGCGAGGTGATGGCTGCCGCGAGCGCCCGGCCGCCCTCGGAGTCGTAGGCGTGACCGGTGGCCATCAACAGCGCACCGAGGTTGGCGTAACCGATGCCCAGCTGCCGGAAGGCCCTGGTGGTCTCCGCGATCGGCTGCGTCGGGAAGTCGGCGAAGCAGATCGAGATGTCCATGGCGGTGATGACGAACTCGACCGCCTTGGCGAAGGTCGCGCCGTCGAACACACCGTCGTCGGACAGGAACTTCATCAGGTTGAGCGACGCCAGGTTGCACGAGGAGTTGTCCAGGTGCATGTACTCGCTGCACGGGTTGGAGGCGTTGATCCGGCCCGATTCCGGGCTCGTGTGCCAGTCGTTGATCGTGTCGTCGTACTGGATGCCCGGGTCAGCGCACTCCCAGGCCGCCTGCGTGATCTTGCCGAAAAGCTCCCGCGCGTCGACGGTTTCGATGACCTCACCGGTCTGCCGGGCGCGCAGGCCAAAGGTGTCACCCGCATCGACAGCCCGCATGAACTCGTCCGACACCCGCACGGAGTTGTTCGCGTTCTGGTACTGCACGGAGATGATGTCCTCGCCGCCGAGGTCCATGTCGAAGCCGGCGTCCCGGAGCACGCGGATCTTGTGCTCCTCCTTCGCCTTGGTCTCGACGAACTCCGCGATGTCCGGGTGGTCGACGTCCAGCACGACCATCTTCGCGGCCCGCCTGGTGGCGCCACCGGACTTGATGGTGCCGGCCGAGGCATCGGCACCGCGCATGAACGACACCGGGCCCGAGGCGGTCCCGCCGGAGGACAGCAACTCCTTGGAGGAGCGGATCCGCGACAGGTTCAGGCCCGCGCCGGAGCCGCCCTTGAAGATCAGCCCCTCTTCCCGGTACCAGTTCAGGATCGCGTCCATCGTGTCGTCGACCGACAGGATGAAGCAGGCCGAAACCTGCTGCGGGGACTGGGTTCCGACGTTGAACCAGACCGGCGAGTTGAAGGCGAACATCTGGTGCAGCAGCATCCAGGTCAGCTCGTGGGAGAACACCAGTTCGTCCTCGTCGGTGGCGAAGTACCCGTTCGCCACGCCTGCCGCGGTGTAGCTGGTGACCACCCGGTCGATGATCTGGCGCAGGCTCGACTCACGGGTCGGGGTCCCGACGGCGCCGCGGAAGTACTTGCTGGTGACGATGTTGGTTGCGTTCACGGACCAGAACTCGGGGAACTCGACGCCGCGCTGCTCGAAGTTGACGGTGCCGTCGCGCCAGTTCGTCATGACGACATCGCGGCGCTGCCAGGTGACCTCGTCGTAGGGGTGGACACCGGGTGTGGTGAACAGCCGCTCGAGGTGCAGCCCGCGCGCACCGTTGGCCTGACCGGCAGGCGCAGGCCGTGACCGGCGACCCTTGGTGCCCGGCGCCTGCCCTTCGGCTGATGACGATCCGGGTGCACCGATGGTCTCTGTCATGTGGGTCCTTCCCCTGGTGAATCTCCCCCGGTCGGCGGTGGGAGTGGTGACGACGCGTGCCGATGAAATCTCGGCCGAGCTGAACGATTGGAGTTGTGGAGCCATTGGCGTGGGCCGCGCTGCCCGCTGGGACGAGCTGGGCGGATCAGCCCACGCCGACTGGAGGCGGCCGGAGGTCTGGCGGGACGCCGGCACCGATGCCTGCCGACTCTCCCGATCCGGGGTGCGGTGTCGGCGGGCCGTCGGATGGCACTGCGGCGCGCATGTTCCGGATCTCGGCGGCGAAATCCTCTGCCGAGGTGAACGAGCGGTACACGGACGCGAATCGCAGGTAGGCCACCTCGTCGAGCTTGCGCAGCGGTCCGAGGATCGCGAGGCCGACGTCCTGGCTCTTCACCTCTGCCTGCCCCAACCCGCGCACGTTCTCCTCGACCTGCTGGGCCAGTTGTGCGATGGCATCAGGATCGACGGGCCTGCCCTGGCAGGCCCGGGTGACACCGGCGATCACCTTGCTGCGACTGAACGGCTCGGTCACGCCACTCCGCTTGACCACCGACAGCAGAGACTCCTCGAGCGTGGTGAACCGCCGGGAGCACTCGGGGCACGACCGCCGGCGACGGATCGCCTGGCCGTCCTCGACCTCGCGCGAATCGATGACCCGGGAGTCGGGGTGACGGCAGAACGGGCACCGCATCGCCGATCACCCGCCTTCCGAATCGACTGCCGCAGGAGCTGTGTTGATGGTGTGTTGACAACGGTGTGGACAGCTCGAACCCGGTCTCGCGATCACTGCTGCATGTGGATCGTGATGTGTACGACCGGTGCGCAACTGCTCCGCACTGTGGACAACTCCCACCGATGGTGGCACAACCTGTTGATATCTTACATCAGTGTAACTACCAGATGTAGGGGTTGACGGTAGATCGCGGACCAACCGAAACGCAAGCCGGAATGGCGTGTCGGTGCGAAATTTCTTGCCTCCGGTCCCGTCTCCGCTACTCGGTCGAGGACGGCACGCGAAGGACCACGCCGACCGGAAGAACACCGCCTGTGACGTCATTGAGTGCCTTGATCTCCTCGATGACGGCGCGTGGGTCCCGATCGGGGGCAGCCTCCCCCGCGATCGACCACAGCGTGTCGCCGGGGGCAACCGTGACGTCAACCATCCGAGGCGCGGCGGCGCTCGACGCCAGTGCCACGCTGACGACAACCGCCGCCGCCAGGACCGTCACCGTCAGGGCCAGTCGCGCCCAACGATCGACCCGGTAACCCTCCTCCGCCGTCGCCGTCGCCGGCGCAGGCTGCTGCACCTCGAGCGGCACCACGACCCGCGACAGCGCACGGGCTGGAATCCCCCGCCGCCGGCGATCGGCCTGCCGCCGGGCCAACCGCTCGGCCGCGCCGCCCCGCCGAACCCGACGCTCCCGGGCGCGCCTACCCGATTCGGTGACGGCCTCTGTGGGACGGTGCTCCGCAGCACCGGCGGCACCATCGATAGCCGCCCTACGGATGCCACCAGGGGCTGCACCGGCCAGCCAACCGGTGGGATCGACCGGTAGCGCAACCCAATCCCGATCTTCGAGCCGGGACGTCATCAGCTGTGTCCTCATCGCTCACCTCGACCTATCTGACCGGCGGGACCGGTCGTCCATCGCTGCTCCAAGTCCGCTCCCGGACGACTCGACGAGCCGCACAGGTCGAACGCACGTTCTATCGAACGCCTGACCGCTTTCTACACCGGACCACCGACAGTGGGAAGATTCATCGGCGTGTCAATCGAACGCCTGTTTGAATTGTGACCTTCACAAACCTAGGGTTGACCCAGGTCGGGAACGGCCGGGGCCGCTCGGCCCCCGTCATCACCGGCCGCGTTGAACACCTGGGAGGACACACCGTGGTTACCGACCACAACGATCAAAGCGGCACTGATCCAAGCGGCACAGCAAAGGACCCCGACGCCGCCTCGGACGCCGTCGAACTCGAACTGGACCCCGTCGTCGTCGAGATCACCGCCGAGGTGGTGGACTTCCCGGACGCGGAGCCGCCGGCCGGACGGGTGCTGACGATGCGGCAGCACAAGATCCTGCAGGTCATCCGCGACTCGGTGGAACGCCGCGGCTACCCGCCGAGCGTGCGGGAGATCGGTCAGGCGGCCGGCCTCAAGTCGCCGTCATCGGTCGCTCACCAGCTCAAGGTGCTCGAGAAGCGCGGACTGCTCCGCCGCGACCCCAACCGTCCCAGGGCCGTCGACATCCGTCCCATGGAAGACGTCATGGAAGAGTCGCCGCAGCAGCCGACGCCGACCTATGTGCCGGTGGTGGGACGCATCGCCGCGGGCGGCCCCATCCTGGCCGAGCAGGCGATCGAGGACGTCTTCCCGCTGCCGAAGGACCTCGTCGGCGATGGAACCCTGTTCCTGCTCCGGGTGGTCGGCGACTCGATGATCGATGCCGCCATCACCGATGGCGACTGGGTGGTCGTGCGCCAACAGCCCGTGGCAGAGAACGGTGACATCGTCGCGGCGATGATCGACGGCGAGGCGACCGTGAAGACGTTCCGGCGCAAGGACGGTCATGTCCTGCTGATGCCGCACAACGCCGCGTACCAGCCGATCTCCGGCGACGACGCCGTGATCCTCGGTCGCGTCGTCACGGTGCTGCGCAAGCTCTGAGCCCGGATCGCAGAAGAACAGCAAAGCTCCCGCGGTTCGAGAACCGCGGGAGCTTTGTTCTATGACGTGTGGTGAGCCGTCAGGTGCGGTGTTCGTCCACGGGGGTCGACCCGGCGACGGGCACTCCGTTGACCAACGGGGCCGCGGCCGGGTACTGGGTGGCCGGGTACTGAGCCGCAGGCTGAGCGGTCGGGTATTGGGGAGCGGTCGGCGCGGCCGGCGTCCCCATGATCTGCGCGGTCGGCGTCGCCACCGCGGCGGAGGCGTCGGTCTCGCCCGGGGTCTGAACCTTCTTCGACTTCTCGTCGTCCTCATGCATCGCACTGACCTCGGACTTGAGGATGCGAAGTGAGCGACCCACACCGCGGGCCGCGTCGGGCAGCTTCTTGGCGCCGAACAACAGGATGAACACCGCCAGGACGATCAGCCAGTGCCACCAGGACAAAGTTCCCATGCTGCCTCCTCGGACCTGACGACGGACGCGACAACGAGTCCGTCGTGTGTTCGTTCGATGTTCGGTACCTACGCACGTACCACGGGTCGGTTCAACCCGCAGTCGAGCGATGCGCCTTCAGGTTACCCGCGACGCCGACGGCTGACACCCGCCCTTTCGGGGCGGGCATCAACGAATCGGACCAAACGGATGCTGTGACGTCAGCTGACGGCGACGAACGGCGCCAGCACGCCGGCAAGATCCGGATACACCCGCGCGTGCAGGCGGGTGCCGTACGCGGTGTGTTCCTCGTCCAGCACCGTTCCCTCGGAATGCACCCTCGACACCAGTGCACCCTCGGTGAACGGCATCAGCACCCGGAGCGAGACCGCGGGATCCGGCAGCGCGCCGGCGATCACCCTGCGCAACTCGTCGATGCCGGCGCCGGTCCGCGCCGAGACGAAGTGCGCGCCGGGTAGCGCGTGGCGCAGCCTGGTCAGCGTCAGCTCGTCGGCGGTGTCGATCTTGTTCACCACGATGATCTCCGGGACGGCAAGCGCGTCGATCTCGCCGAGCACCTCACGGACGGCCCCCACCTGGTCCTCGGGATGCTCGTCCGAGCCGTCGACGACGTGCAGCAACAGGTCGGAGTCGGCGATCTCCTCGAGGGTCGACCGGAAGGACTCGACCAACTGATGCGGCAGGTGCCGGACGAATCCGACCGTGTCGGTGAGGGTGTACACCCGTCCGTCGGTCGTGCGGGACTTGCGGGTGGTGGGATCCAGGGTCGCGAACAACGCGTCCTCGACGAGCACCCCGGCGTCGGTGAGCCTGTTCAGCAGTGACGACTTCCCCGCGTTGGTGTAGCCGGCGATCGAAACGGCCGGAACCGCCTTGGCCCGGCGCTGCGAACGCTTCGTGTCGCGCACCCGGCGCATGCCGGTCAGGTCGGACTTGAGCTGCGAGATCCGCTTGTGGATCCGCCGCCGATCGATCTCCAGTTTCGTCTCACCCGGACCGCGGGAGCCGATACCGGCACCGGCCGCCACCCGGCCACCACGCTGCCTGCTCAGGGCCGCACCCCAGCCGCGGAGGCGCGGGACGAGGTAGTTGAGCTGCGCGAGCTCGACCTGCGCCTTGCCTTCTCTGGACCTGGCGTGCTGGGCGAAGATGTCCAGGATGAGCGCGGTCCGGTCGACGACCTTGACCTTCAGCCGCTCCTCCAGGTTGCGGAGCTGGCTGGGGGTCAGCTCGCCGTCGCAGATCACGGTGTCGGCGCCGGTCGTCTCGACGATCTCGATCAGTTCGGTGACCTTGCCAGAACCGATGTAGGTCGCGCCGTCCGGGTGGCTGCGGCGCTGGACCAGCGCCTCGAGCACCACCGAGCCGGCGGTCTCCGCCAGCCGTGCGAGCTCGGCCATCGACGCCTCGGCGTCAGCCGCGGTGCCGCCCGCCCAGACGCCGACCAGGACGACCCGCTCCAGCTGCAGCTTGCGGTACTCGACCTCGGTGACGTCCGTCAGCTCCGTCGACAAACCCGCGACCCTGCGAAGGGCGGCCCGGTCGGCCAGGTCGCGATCGCCCTGGGTGCTGAACCCGTCCTGGGTGGCAAACCCGTCCTGGACAACGGCGCTGTCCGCCGGGTCGCGGCGACGACCGAAAGTGCGGTCGATGTCGAAACCGTCGCCGGCGTCGAAAACGGAGTCGTCAGGGCCGGCAACGTGCGGTTGATCGACCATTCCGCTGCCCCTGCCCTCGTGCGATTCGGTGGTGATGTCTGATCCTCCGGAAAGGTGAATGTCCGCGAACGCGGCGTTACTCGTTATCTCGTCGAATTGCTGTGTTTTCCCACCTGCGGCCTGAGCGGCTCTGCCGGCGTCCGCCGCAGAAGTGGGACTCACCGGGCGATGCCCGGCGGCTGGCGAAGGAAAGTGAGAAGTCATATGTGTCCAGGGTGCCACGGATGGCCAACGTTTTTCTGTTGGAAGCCGCACAGCCTTCGGCGGAATAGCCGGACCTAACGGTGGCGCTGCCAGAAAACGTCGTCGAGGCGGCCCGCCGCAACGACGACCGCGGGCCCGGCCAACGTGCACCCGTCCGCTGAGACGTCGATCCGTACCGAGCCGCCGAGAACATCCACGGCGACCGACCCGCTGGTACGACCCGTCGAGGCGAGGTAGGCCGCTGCGACCGCGACGGTGCCTGTTCCGCACGACCGGGTCTCGCCGACCCCCCGCTCGTGCACACGCATGGCCACCCGGTCGGGACCCACCTGGGTCGCCACCTCGATGTTGACGCCGTCCGGGAACACGGTCGGGTCGAACCAGGGTTGGGCGGCGAGATCAAGTGTGGCCAGGTCGATGTCGGCCAGGCAAACGAGGTGCGGATTGCCCACGTCGACGGCGACGCCGGAGAATGACCGTCCGGAGATCCGGGTCGACGTCTCGGCACCGAGCCGGGCGGGGCCCATCTCGACGGTCACGTCACCATCGGGCGGGACGTCGGCGACGCGCATCCCTCCGCGGGTGTCGAAGACCAGCCGCCCGGGCGGCACCCAACCGGCGTCGACCAGGAAACGGGCGAACAACCGGGCACCGTTGCCGCACATCTCGGCCAGGGACCCGTCGGCGTTGCGGTAATCCATGAAGTACTCCGCCGGACTGTCCGCCGCCGCGGGGGCGATCCGGATCACCCCGTCGCCGCCGATCCCGGCGTGCCGGTCGCACAGGGCCCTGACCTGCGAAGAGCTGATGACGAGTGTTCCGTCCGGGTCCGGCAACAGGACGAAGTCGTTCTCGGTGCCGTGGCCCTTGAGGAATTCGATCCCCCTGGGAAGTCGCTCCGACCCGACATCGGACTGCGTACCGCCGGACTGCACGCCGCCGGACTGCACGCCGCCGGACTGCACGACGCCAGAGAGCGGACCGCCGGGGACGCCTGCGGGACGCGCTCCGGGAGGGATGACACTCACTCGATCACCCTACGACCGGGGCACCGGCCACGGCCGCCAGCGCACGCCCGAGCAGGTTCGGCTCGGTGGCGTCGAGATCGATCATCCGCCGGTCGCGTCGGAACCAGGATCGCTGACGCCGGACGAAACGCCTGGTGGCGGCCGCCGTCGTGACGATGGCCTGCTCGAGGTCACTGTGGCCGTCCAGCACTGCCAGCAACTGGGCGTACCCGAGGGCCCGTGGCGCGGTCACCCCGCGGCGCAGACCGGCCGCGTCGAGCGCCCTGACCTCGTCGAGAAATCCGGCCCGCACCATCGCCCGGACGCGATTCTCCAGGCGCTGGTCGAGGTCTTCGTTGGGCCGGTCGAGGCGGAGCAGCACGGCGTCATACCGGGGGTTGCCCCACCGCGGCAGGGTCGCTGTGAACGGCCGCCCGGTGAGCTCGATGACCTCCAGCGCCCGGACGATCTTGCGGCCGTTGGCCGGCCCGATCGCCACCGCGGCGGCCGGATCACGCTCGAGGAGTGCGTCGAACAGCGGCCCGACGCCGTCGCTGGCCAGCTCCTGTTCCAGCCGCCCGCGGACCACCGGATCCGTTGCGGGGAAATCCATGTCGTCGATGACGGACTGGATGTAGAGGCCGGATCCGCCGACCAGGATTGCCGTCCGGCCACGGCCGCGGATGTCCTCCACCGCGGCCCTGGCGTCCCGCTGGTAGGACGCGACCGTCGCGGTCTGGGACACGTCGAGCACGTCCAGCAGGTGGTGCGGCACCCCGCGCCGCTCGTCCGGCGGCAGCTTGGCGGTGCCGATGTCCATGCCGCGGTAGAGCTGCATGGAGTCCGCGTTCACGACCTCGCCGTCCAGCCGTTCGGCGAGGTCCAGGGCCAGCTCCGACTTGCCGGTGCCGGTGGGGCCGGCGACGACGATCAGCCGCCCCCGATCGGCGCCGGGGGTCGCATCGACCAGCCCGTCTCCTCCGGGGCTCATGCCGAATCTCCGGTGGTCCAGCGCCAACAGGAGACGACGTAGCCGACTCCCATCGGCGCACCGGAATACAGCACCCGCGCGTGAGAGGGCGGACGCCCGTCGGTGACCTGGGCCAGCACCCGCAGCGGGTCGACGCAGGCCAACAGTGCCGCGTTGAGTTCGCTGTCGGCGCACGCCGTCGCCAGGGCTGCCGGATCCCCGTCCGCAAGCGCCCGGACGATCAGGTCGTCGAACGTAGCCGCCCTGTCGTCCCGGCGACCGGGAGCCTCGTCACCGTGGCAGGCCGCCCCGTCGGCGATCACCAGCAGCGCCACCCGCGCGACGGAACCGGCATGTTCGGCCAGTTCGACGGCGACCTGATCGGGATCGCCGTCGATCTCGACCGCGGTGGCCGGCGCGGTGATGGCGGCCGTGGTCAGGAGATATGCGGCGACGAACGTGCCGGTCGAGAAGTCGTCGGCGTCCGGTCCCCCGCCGGGCGCCAGCTCTACCGGGGCAACGGCGGGATGGTCGCTCCGCACGATCCCTGCCGACCTGAGGGCAACTCCCGGGTTCAGCCACCGCGACGGGCCGGACGGGCGTCCTGCGGGCCCGGACGTTGTTGCCGCCGTTGACCTTTCGGACTGACGGCCCGCGGAGCTCACGACGTAGACGCTGTCGGCTGCGGGCAGGGCGGACAGCGCCTGCTCGCAGGCGGCTCGAACGTCGGGGTGGCGGAACCCGAGCGCGTCGGCAACCCCCTCGACCAGGAATGGGGCGCCGGGGCACACCGCAGCTCCGACGATCACCACGCCAGGCTAATCGGAGCGCGGTGACGCGGTTCCGTTCGCCGTCAACGTCCCTGCCCCCGCTCTCGCCCCGACCAGCACGGACGGGCACACTGGGGCGTGACGTCTGCCACGCAGACCATGGAGTGCAGGGGTGCCGCAGGGTGCCGGGAACCGCAAGGCTCCCTCGAGCAGTAGGAAGGTCCGCCGATGTCCGACGACAGCATGCCCGGCCCCACGGCCGACGATTCGCAGCGGGACGACAGAGCCACGGTTCCGGCGCCCCCGCCGGGCCCGGACATCCCACCCGACGATCCCACCGGACCGCCGCCGGCCCCTGAGGTCCCAGACCTGCCCCGCATCCCCGATGACGTCCCTGCGCCCCCGGCCCCGGCGCTGCCGGACGCTGCTGTCCAGAGCACGCCGGTGCAGGAAGCGCCGCCCGCCGCCGAGGTGCCGGTCGTCGTGGCGCCGGTCGCCGAGCCGGCCGCCGTCGAGCCGCCCTCCGTCGAGCCGCCCGCGGTCGAGCCGATGCCGAGCGTGACGCCGCCGACCCCGCCGGTTCCGATGCCGACGGTCACGCCGCCGAACCCGCCGGTCCCCATGCCGACCGTCACGCCGCCCACGCCGGAACCGGTACCCACGCCGGAACCGTCGCAGGCTGCGCACACCGAACCGCACCACCACGAACCACCGGTCACGCTGGCCGACATCGTCGATGAGCCGGCGGTCGTCACCGAACCCGAAGCCGCGGCCCCAGCGGTTCCCGACGCGGCGCATCATGCCGCGGCCGCAGACCACCCGGTGGTGATGACCGAACCCGAAGCGGCGGCGACCGGAATCTCCGAGGCGGCGCTCACCGGCCAGACCGAAGCGACCGCCGCACCCGAGCCTGCCGATCCGACCGGCGTCCCGGGCGGTACCGGACCTGTGGAGGCGGCCGGCCTCACGGAGGCAACCGGCTCCGCTGACGCGACCGAACCCGCTGAGGCGACCGGACCCGACAGCCCGGCCGTCCCTCCGAACGCCGCCGGCACCCCGAACACACCCGGCACCCCGAACACACCGGGCGCCTCCACCGCGCCGAAAGGCCAGCGCCCTGCGGGCCAGCGACCCCGCTCCGGACGTCCGGGCGGGCCGGGTGGACGCCCCGGCGGACCCGGCGGTCGGCCCGGTGGTCGCCCCAGCCCGGTGCCGAACGCTCCCGCCCACGGCGCCGGCCATGCCCCCACGCACGGCGGAGTGGTCGAACCGGTCATCGAGTCGATCGACCCGCACCTGTGGGGTCGGATCGACGAGAACGGCGTCGTCTACGTCCAGACCGCGGCGGGCGAGCGGGTGGTCGGCAACTGGCAGGCCGGTGACACGGAAGCGGGCCTTCAGCACTTCGGCCGCAAGTTCGACGACTTCTCGACCGAGATCGCGCTGCTCGAGGCCCGGCTGGCATCCGGCACCGGCGACCCCAAGGCCACCAAGGCCCAGGCGGTCGCGCTGCGGGACGCCGTCGAGACGCTGCCGGCCATCGGCGATCTGGACAGCGCCGCGGTGCGCCTGGAGATCGTCATCGGCGCTGCCGACGCGGCGATCGCCGGTGCATCGCATGCCAGGACCGCCGCCCGCGCCGCCGCGATCAAGGCCAAGGAGGCGCTCTGCGTCGAGGCCGAGTCGCTCGCCGAATCCACTCAGTGGAAGGCGACCGGCGACCGGTTGAAGGCGATCGTCGAGGAGTGGCGGACGATCCGCGGCATCGATCGCAAGACCGACGACGCGCTGTGGAAGCGGTTCGCGAAGGCCCGCGACACGTTCACCCGTCACCGCGGTTCGCACTTCGCGGAGCTCGACAAGCAACGCGGCGCCGCCAAGGACGCCAAGGAGGCACTGATCACCCGGGCGGAGGCATTGTCCGACGCCACGGACTGGGGCGAGACGGCGGCCGCCTACCGCGGCCTGATGGAGGAATGGAAGGCCGTCGGCCGAGCCCCCAGGGACGTCGAGGACGCGTTGTGGGCCCGCTTCCGGGCCGCCCAGGAGAAGTTCTTCTCCCGGCGCAACAAGACCTTCTCCGATCGCGACGCCGAATTCGAGGCGAACGCGGCGATCAAGGAGAAGCTTCTTGCCGAGGCCGAGAGCATCGACCCTGCACAGGGTTTGGATGCGGCGAAGGCCAGGATGCGGTCCATCCAGGAACGCTGGGAAGCCGCCGGCAAGGTTCCCAGGGACCGGATCCGCGAGCTGGACTCACGGCTCAAGGCGATCGAGGACAAGGTGAAGTCGGCCGAGGACCGTCATTGGCGCCGCACCGACCCGGAGACCACCGCACGGGTGGAGCAGTTCCGGGCCAGGGTCGACTCCTACCGGGCTCAGGCCGCCAAGGCCCGCGCGGCCGGTGACGACCGCAAGGCCAAGGACGCCGAGGCGCAGGCGGCGCAGTGGGAAGAGTGGCTCAGGACGGCGCAGAGCGCCGTCGACGGATGACCGACCCGGTGGGGCCGGCCGCGGTGCCGGCGGACCCCACCGAGCTGGTGAGCCGGGTGCGCCGGCTGGCCGCGAGCCGGTCGCGCGTCGTGGTCGGCATCGCCGGTGCGCCCGGCGCCGGGAAGAGCACGCTCGCGGCCGCTGTCGTCGCCGGGTACGGGCCCGGGGCTGTGCTGGTCGGCATGGACGGCTTCCACCTCGCGCAGCGCGTGCTCGACCAAGCGGGCACCGCGCCGGTCAAGGGAGCACCCGAGACCTTCGACGCCGCTGGGTATGTCGCCCTGCTGGAACGGCTGGCCGAGCCGGCGTCCGACGTCGTGTACGCCCCGGAGTTCCGCCGCGATCTCGAGGAGCCCATCGCCGGTGCCGTCGCCGTGCCGCCCGCCACACGAGTGGTGGTGACCGAGGGCAACTACCTGCTGCTGGACGAGGCGCCGTGGAACCGGGTGCGCGCCCTGTGCACCGAGGTGTGGTTCTTGGACGTCCCCGATGACGAGCGGGTGGACAGACTGGTCAGGCGGCACGTGCGTTTCGGCCGGCTCCCCGACGAAGCCAGGGACCGAGCCGTCACCGGCACCGACGGTCGGAACGCCGGCCTGGTCCTTGCCTCCCGCGGACGCGCCGACCTGCTCCTCATCACCCCGACCGTCACCCCGGCCGTTGGCCCGACCCGGAACCCGGACGAAGCGTTGGGGTCAGCGCACCGAACAGGCTGACGCTGCGGCGACCGGCGCTGCGGGCCGACCGAGTCCGGGCATCCCGAGCCCGACGCCGGGCGTCCGCAACGTGCTGCCGGCCTCGAAACGGTCCCCCGCGCGGGTCCGGCGGTGGGTGAGCACGCCGCCGTCGGCCAGCAGGTGGTGCGGCGCGGCGGCGGTGACGGTGGTGGTGATGACGTCACCCGGACGGATCGCGCCGTCCGAGATCGCGACCTCGCCGGCGCCGTTCGGAGTGAAGTGCACCAGCCGGCCGTCCCTGGCCCGACCGGACAGCCGACCGTTGCCCTCGTCCTTACGACCCTCGCCGGATGCCACCAGCACCTCGACGCCGGTCCCGACCAGCGCCCGGTTGCCACCCAACGCAGACTCGTCCACTACGGCCATCAGCCGCTGGAAGCGCTCGGTGACGACCTCACGCGGGACCTGGTCCGGCATGCCGGCCGCGGGGGTGCCGGGGCGTGGCGAGTACTGAAAGGTGAAGGCAGCAGCGAACTTCGACGCGGCGACCACATCCAGGGTGGCCTGGAAGTCGTCCTCCGTCTCGCCCGGGAAGCCGACGATGATGTCGGTCGTGATGGCGGCGTCGGGCATCGCCTCGCGCACCTCGGACAGGATCGACAGGTAGCGCTCGCTGCGGTAGGAACGCCGCATCGCGCGCAGCACCCGGTCGGATCCGGACTGCAGCGGCATGTGCAGCTGATGGCACACGTTGGCCGTCTCGGCCATCGCGTCGATGACGTCGGTGGTGAAGTCCTTCGGATGCGGGGAGGTGAACCGGACCCGCTCCAGACCGTCGATCGTCCCGCAGGCCCGCAGCAACTTGGCGAACGCCGCCCGGTCGCCGAACTGGACACCGTAGGAATTGACGTTCTGGCCGAGCAGGGTGACCTCGAGAACGCCGTCGGCGACGAGCATCCCGACCTCGGCGAGCACATCGCCGGGGCGACGGTCGGCCTCCTTGCCACGCAGTGACGGCACGATGCAGAAGGTGCAGGTGTTGTTGCAGCCGACGGAGATGGAGACCCAGCCGGAGTAGTGCGAGTCGCGCTTGGCCGGCAACGACGACGGGAAGACGTCCAGCGACTCGAGGATCTCCAACTGCGCCTCGTCATTGTGCCGCGCGCGCTCCAGCAGGACGGGCAGCGACCCGACGTTGTGGGTGCCGAAGACGACGTCGACCCACGGGGCGCGCCGGAGGATCTCGCTGCGGTCCTTCTGTGCCAGGCAACCGCCGACGGCGATCTGCATGCCGGGACGCTTCGCCTTGACCGACGCCAGGTGGCCGAGGTTTCCGTAGAGCTTGTTGTCGGCGTTCTCCCGGACGGCGCAGGTGTTGAACACGACAACGTCGGCCTGGTCCCCGGCGGCGACCGACCGGTATCCGGCCTGCTCCAGGAGCCCCGAGAGCCGTTCGGAGTCGTGCACGTTCATCTGGCAGCCGTACGTCCGGACCTGATAGGTGCGGGTATCCGGGGTCGGGTGCTCACCCACCCGGTCTACGACGGCAGAACTCACGCCGATCAGCGTACGTGGCGCGCCCGGTGCCCCGAACCGCTCGCAACGCCCCGGTGTCGGGCAGATGGAATCGCGTAGTTGCCTTCTCATCAGAGCCGGTTCGAAATAGCATGACTACCCACCGCGACACGGTCCGTACGGCAATCTCCTGATCAACCTGCGTCCGGCCCAGACGCCTCGCCGATACCGCTCACCGTACGGTGACGACGATCCGGTCAAACCAGTCACACCACGCATAGTTCGCCATGCTTCCGTAAAGGTTTGGTGACTACACACCCCGAACGGTGCCGCCGCTCCGCTCGATATGACACTCTCGGTCCACTGTGCGGCCGACGTGCCGCGGGACAACCCTTCGGGAGGGCTTGTGAGCGTAGAGGCCGGCGTCACGTCCACAACGGGCCGACCGATGATCAGCATGGGCGATGTCGAGAAGCACTTCGGGCCGCTGCACGTCCTCAAGAACATCCAGCTGGACGTGCCCGCCGGTCAGGTCGTCATCGTGATCGGTCCGTCGGGCTCGGGGAAGTCCACCCTGTGCCGGACGATCAACCGGCTCGAGTCCATCGACTCCGGGGACATCGCCATCGACGGTGTGCCGCTGCCCGCCGAGGGCAAGGGGCTCGCGCAGCTGCGCGCCGACGTCGGGATGGTGTTCCAGTCGTTCAACCTCTTCGCGCACAAGACGATCCTGCAGAACGTCACGCTGGGGCCGATCAAGGTCCGGAAGATGAACAAGAAGGCCGCCGAGGACCTCGCGATCTCGCTGCTCGAGCGGGTGGGCATCGCCGAGCAACGTGACAAGCTCCCCGCGCAGCTCTCCGGCGGTCAGCAGCAGCGGGTGGCCATCGCGCGTGCGCTGGCGATGAAACCCAAGGTCATGCTGTTCGACGAGCCGACCAGCGCGCTCGATCCTGAGATGGTCAACGAGGTCCTGGATGTCATGGTTTCGCTCGCCAAGGAGGGCATGACGATGGTCGTCGTCACGCACGAGATGGGCTTCGCACGGAAGGCCGGCGACCGGGTGCTGTTCATGGCCGACGGCGAGATCGTCGAGGACGCGCCACCCGAAATCTTCTTCACGAACCCGACGAGCAACCGGGCGAAGGACTTCCTCAGCAAGATCCTCACTCACTGACCTGCGGCCGGGACCGACCCGCGCCGACGATCATCGGAAGGAACGACCGAATGAGACTCCGCAAGATCGCATCAGCCGTGGCCGGGGCGGCCGCCCTGGCACTCGTCGTGACGGGATGCGGCAGCAGCGCCGACAACGCCGCGTCGAGCGTGACGAGCGCCGTCGGGGCCGCCACCAGCGCGGCGGCGAGTGTTGCCTCCGAGGCGACGTCCGCGGCCGCCAGTGCAGTGAGCGGGGCAACCAGCAGCGCCAGTTCGGCAGCGGAAGGCGACTCGCAGGTGCTCGGCGCCGCTCAAGACGGCAAGCTGGTCGTCGGCATCAAATACGACCAACCGGGCCTGGGCCTGAAGAACCCCGACAGCACCTTCTCCGGGTTCGACGTCGAGGTCGCCAAGTACGTCGCCAAGAACCTGGGTGTCGACGAGGCCAACATCGAGTTCAAGGAAGCGAAGTCGGCCGAACGCGAGGGCCTGATCGAGCGCGGCGAGGTCGACTACATCGTGGCGACGTACTCGATCACCGACACCCGCAAGGAGAAGGTGAACTTCGCCGGGCCCTACTTCGTCGCAGCGCAGGACCTGCTGGTCAAGAGCGACAACACCGAGATCACCGGACCGGAAGCGATGGCCGGCAAGATCCTCTGCTCGGTCACCGGTTCCACCTCGGCGCAGAAGGTCAAGGACACCTACGCGGCGGACGTGGCACTGCAGGAGTACGGCACGTACACCGAGTGTGTCGAGGCCCTGCGTTCCGGCGCGGTCGACGCGGTGACCACGGACAACGTCATCCTGGCCGGCTACGCCGCGCAGTACCCGGGTGAGCTCAAGCTCGTCGGGAAGGGCTTCTCGACGGAGAACTACGGCATCGGCCTGAAGAAGGACGACACCGCGGGCACCGACGCGATCAACGCGGCCATCCAGGCGATGATCGACGACGGCAGCTGGCAGAAGGCGCTGGACAGCACCGTCGGGCCGTCGGGCTTCACCATCCCGGCCCCGCCGACCCCCGGCAGCCTGGCGTCGGCGTCAGCCGCACCGACCAGCTGACGTAAGACCGTCTCATCGGTCCCCGGGCACTCACTGCTCGGGGACCGGTGAGTTCAGCTCCACCCGGTAGCCAACCCGCATGGATCCCGTCAGCCCTGATGTGCCGGCGCTCACACGTCCACCGCTCGACTCGTGTGACGCATGAGCACAGAGAGGAGAACCGGTGGACTTCAGCTTCCTGTCCGACCCGAGATACAACGTGCTCGGGGCGTTCTGGCTGACCGTGCAGCTGACCTTCTGGTCGGCCATCGGTTCCTTCGTACTGGGCGTCCTGCTCGCCGCGATGCGGGTCAGTCCCGTCCCGCTGATGCGCGGGTTCGGCGGCGGGTTCGTCAACGTCATCCGCAACATTCCGCTGACCCTGATCATCATCATGATGTCGCAGGTCATCGCGAATCAGCTCGGCGTGCGGCTCGCGACCAGGGAGGCCGGCGTCAACCCGCAGGCCTTCCTGGACAACCAGAACTTCCGGCTCGCGGTCGTCGGCTTCATCATCTACACCTCCACCTTCGTCTGCGAGGCCATCCGCTCCGGCATCAACACCGTCCCGCCCGGCCAGGCGGAAGCGGCCCGCGCGATCGGCCTGACGTTCACCCAGGTGCTCGGCATCGTGGTGCTGCCGCAGGCCATTCGTGCCGTGATCGCCCCGCTGGGTTCGGTGCTCATCGCGCTGACCAAGAACACCACCGTCGCCTCCGCGATCGGGGTGGCGGAGGCCGCGCTGCTGATGAACACCCTGATCGAGAACGAGGCGGACAAGTTCACCGCGGTCTTCCTGGTGATCGCCGCCGGCTTCATCGTGCTGACCCTGCCGACCGGGCTGCTGTTCGGCGCCCTCGCCAAGAAGAACGCGGTGAAGCGATGAGCGAGCGCGCCACTGTTCTCTACGACATCCCGGGGCCGAAGGCCAAGCGGCTCAACATCATCCTGAGTGTCGCTTTCGGGCTGCTGCTGGCCCTTCTCGCCTGGTGGGTCATCTCGATCCTGGCGTCGAAGAACCAGCTGGAATCCGCCAAGTGGTCGCCCTTCCTGGAGGGCCAGAACTGGACGACCTACCTGCTTCCCGGACTGTGGGCGACGCTGCAGGCGGCTTTCGTCAGCGTCATCATCGCCCTCCCGATCGGTGCCCTGCTGGGCATTGCCCGGTTGTCGGACCACGCCTGGCTGCGCTGGCCGGCGGGCGTGATCGTGGAGTTCTTCCGGTCGATCCCGGTGATCATCCTGATGCTCTTCGCTTTCCAGCTCTGGTTCGCCGTGCTGGGCGTCTCGAGCCCGTTCGCCGCGGTGGTGATCGGCCTCGTGCTCTACAACGGTTCGGTCCTGGCTGAGGTGGTCAGGGCCGGGATCCTCGCGGTGCCGCGCGGGCAGACCGAGGCGGCGCTGGCGATCGGGCTCAACAAGACCCAACTGATGACGATCGTGCTGCTGCCGCAGGCCGTGACGACCATGCTGCCGGCCGTCGTCAGCCAACTGGTGGTCATCGTCAAGGACACCGCGCTGGGCGGCATCCTGGTCGGCTACGTCGAACTGCGGCGGGCGGCGAACACCTCCGCCAGCTTCTACGGCAACCTGCTGCCGACCTACGTCGTCGTCGCCGTCATCTACATCGTCATCAACATGGCACTCAGCTCGCTGTCGCACTACCTGGAGCGAAAGCTGCGGACCCGGCGAGGTGGCCAGCGCATCGTGAAGATCGACGACGCAGCCCAGACCGATCTGCTGGCGGCGCGACAGACCATCGAGGTGCTCAACGTGCCCGGCGTCGACGAGCGCCGTTGACCGTCCCGTCGATGGCTCAGCCTCAGCGGCTCAGCGGGCGATCTCGGTGGCCCTGGACTCGCGAACCACGGTGACCCGGACCTGACCGGGGTATGTCAGCTCCTCCTCGATCTGCTTGGCCACTTCGCGGGCCAGCACGTGCGCCTCGAGGTCGTCGATGACGTCGGGCTTGACCATCACCCGTAGCTCCCGGCCGGCCTGCATGGCGAAGACCTTCTCGACGCCACGCTTGGAATGCGCGATGGCCTCGATCTTCTCCAGTCGCTGGACGTAGGACTCGAGGGATTCGCGGCGGGCACCGGGCCTGCCGCCGGAGCAGGCGTCCGCGGCCTGGGTGAGGACGGCTTCGACCGTCGTCGGGGGCACCTCGTCGTGGTGCGCCTCGATGCAGTGCACGACCTCGTCGGACTCGCCGTACTTGCGGGCGAGTTCGGCGCCGACGATGGCGTGCGATCCCTGCGCCTCGTGGGTGAGCGCCTTGCCGATGTCGTGCAGGAACGCGCCTCGGTTGACGATCGTCGGGTCGATGCCCAGCTCAGACGCCATGCCGCGGGCGATGTGCGCGGTCTCGATGAGGTGGCCCAGGACGTTCTGACCGTAGGACGTGCGGTACTTGAGCCGGCCGATGAGGCTGACCAGCTCGGGGTGCACGTCGGTGATGCGCACCTCGAGCAGGGCGTCCTCGGCGGCGCGCTGACAGAGCACGTCGACCTCGTCGCGGGCCCGCTCGTAGGCCTCTTCGATGCGGTGCGGGTGGATGCGCCCGTCCTCGATCAGCATCTCGAGGGTGATCCGGCCGATCTCCCGGCGGACCGGGTCGAAGCAGGACAGCAGCACCGCCTCTGGGGTGTCGTCGATGATGACGTTCACCCCGGTGACCGTCTCGAAGGCCCGGATGTTGCGGCCCTCGCGGCCGATGATCCGGCCCTTGACCTCGTCCGCCGGGAGGTGGACGACGGCCACCACGGTCTGCGCGGTCTGGTCGGACGCGACCCGCTGGATGGCCTCGGCGACGATGGCCCTGGCCCGCTGCTTCGCGGTGTTCTGCGCCTCGCTCTCGATCCGCCTGATCATCATGGCGGCGTCCCGGCGAACGGCCTCTTCCTGACCGGCGAGCAGTTCGGCACGCGCGGCGTCCGCGGTGAGCCCGGAGATCCGGACCAGCTCTGCCTGGTAAGCGGCCGCGGAAGCGGCGAGTTCCTGTTCGCGCCGGTCGAGTTCCTTGGAACGGTCGACCAGTCCGGCCTGCTCGGCGGCGAGCGCCTCTTGCCGGGCCTCCAGCGAGCGTTTGGTCGCCGTCAGCTCGCCCTGCTCGGAGCCGATCCGGCGACGGTCGGCGATCAGCGCATGCTGTTCCTCGGCCAACGCGTCGGCCGCCTCGCGCAGCCGCTGCTCGGCTTCCTGCAGCTCCCGACGGTCCTCGGTGAGCGCGGCCGTCGCCTCAACCGTGATGCGGTTCCGCTCGGACTCGAGGTTGTTCCGCAGCTCCAGTGCCTGCGCCCGGGCGGCCTCGACGGTGCGCTCGGCCTCGGCTCTGGCATCGGCACGCACCTGCTCGGCGTCCTGGCGGGAACGCGCACGGAGTTCGTCGGCGGCCTCCGCGGCGGTGCGCCGGACGGCGTCGGCCGCTTCGGCGGCGGCGGCTGCCTCGTGACTGAGCAGGGCGAAACGACCGAGGTCGGGTTCCGGTGCCGGCTCCGCTGTTGCGCTGGCCTCGACCGGGCGGTTGACGGCCTGCTCGACCAGCCGCCGCAGCGCATCCTCGTCGAGCGCCGGCGCCGGTGCGGGCCGCCGCCGGGCGACGATCAGCACGGCCACCAGCGCGACCACCAGGGCTGCGATCACCACGATGACGAGAACGTCGGACATCTCGACCCTCCCTCACCTGTGCCGCACGGGGACGGCAGCCCGTTGAGAGGGGCGTGCCGCCCATTCTGATGGACGGCAGGAGGGTCGCGGACGCCACCGGCCAGCGGTACGACCAACAACCACATCGACGACGAGAACGGCGTCAACAACAGCAACTCTGGCAAGTCCGAGCGGGTGCGGCACGATCGCCGCTATCGTCCGCGCAGCCTTGCGGTGCGCGCATGGTGACTCTCCTGTTGTCACCGAGGTTAAGGAGCCGCACCCCACGGGTCAAGCCGACCCGCAGTGACGGCGCTGGTCAGGCAGGTCCGAGCCGCCGACGGCGCGGTTCGGAGCGGTCCAAGGAGCTGGCGCGAACCCGGACGCTGAGGCCCGATGTCACGCTCGGTCACTGATTTCGTGACCGATCTTCGCAATTCGCCGGGAGCTCGCCCGACTTCTGGTGGCGCGGCGGTCAGCCGGCTTCGTCCCGATGTTGTTCGTCCAGGTAGGCGGTCACTGCCTGGTCGACGACCTGGTGGGCGAGTTCGGCCGAGTGGCCGCGGCGGGCCAACAGGCCGATGAGCCTGCGCCGCGCAGCCGGTTCACCGTGCGCCATCGCTGCGTCGACCCGCCGGGCAATGAGTGCGCCGGCGCGGTCGCGTTCCATGTCCGGATCGACCGAACCGACGGCGGCCGCGACGATATCGTCGTCGACCCCCTTGCGGCGCAGTTCGGTCCGCAGGGCGGTCGGGCCCAGAGCCCGCTCGCGATGCTTCACCGCAACGAACGCCTCGGCATAGGCCTGGTCGTTGATCAGACCAACCTCGGTGAACCGGTCGAGGACTCGCCCTGCCACATCGTCCGGGATGCCGCGGAGCTTGAGCGCCGTGGCCAGGCCGGCCCGTGGCTTCGACGAGCCCGTCAACAGTCGCAGACAGATCGCTTTGGCCACGGCTTCGGGATCCCCGAGGTCGTCCTCCGGGTGGCCGCCCGGCTCGCCCCGCCTGCGCCGAGCCGGATGGCTCGGCCCTTCGGTGCCACTCGAGCCGATCGCCGTCGCTGAACCGTTGCCACGAACGCGCTCGGGGCCCGACACCCCTGGTCCTGTCGTCGCGGCGACGGGGGCCGTGGTGGCCGTCGCCGTGTCCGAGGACCTCGTTGCCGAGGACCCGGATCCAGCTTCGGGACCCGCTTCGATGGCGGCCAGTCGAGCAGCGAGCTCACGGACGACGTCGAGTTTCGCCAGTTCTGTCGGAGCTTCGCCGCCTCGATCCGGCCCGCGAAGCTCCGACGTGTTCGGTGCGGCCACGACCGATCAGAAGTCGACCGGAGCGGGCACCGGTGCGTCGAGATCGATGCGCGCACCGATCCCGAGCTTTTCCTTGATCCGCTTCTCGATCTCGTCGGCGATGTCCGGGTTCTCCTTGAGGAACGTCCGCACGTTCTCCTTGCCCTGGCCCAGCTGCTCGCCGTCGTAGGTGTACCAGGCGCCCGCCTTGCGGACGAGGCCCTGCTCGACGCCGACATCGATCAGCGATCCCTCGCGGGAGATACCGGTGCCGTAGATGATGTCGAACTCGGCCTGCTTGAACGGCGGCGCCATCTTGTTCTTGACCACCTTGACCCGCGTCCGGTTGCCGACCACGTCGGTGCCGTCCTTGAGCGCCTCGATCCGGCGGATGTCCAACCGCACGGAGGCGTAGAACTTCAACGCCTTGCCACCGGTGGTGGTCTCCGGGGACCCGAACATCACGCCGATCTTCTCGCGGAGCTGGTTGATGAAGATCATCGTGGTGTTGGTGTTGCTCAGCGCACCGGCGATCTTGCGCAGTGCCTGCGACATCAGCCGGGCCTGCAGACCGACGTGACTGTCACCCATCTCACCTTCGATCTCGGCACGGGGCACCAGCGCGGCCACCGAGTCGACGACCACCAGGTCGATCGCGCCGGAACGGATCAGCATGTCGGCGATCTCCAGCGCCTGCTCCCCGGTGTCCGGCTGCGACACCAGCAGTGCGTCGGTGTCTACCCCCAGCGCCTTGGCGTACTCGGGATCGAGTGCGTGCTCGGCATCGATGAAGGCGGCGATGCCGCCGGCGGCCTGCACGCTGGCGACCGCGTGCAGGGTGACCGTCGTCTTGCCGGAGGACTCCGGCCCGTAGATCTCGATGACCCGACCCCGGGGCAGACCACCGATGCCCAGAGCCACGTCGAGGGCGATGGATCCGGTCGGGATCACCTCGACCGGCGCCCGGCCGTCGTCGCCCAGCCGCATGATCGAGCCCTTGCCGTACTGCTTCTCGATCTGCGCGAGCGCAATGCCGAGTGCCTTCTCACGATCCGGTGCCGACATAACCCACCCGTGCCTTTCGTCTGATGTTCGGTGCGACATCCCATGTCCGCACTGTCGCGGGCGGAGGAAAGTCCGCTGTGTTGCTTGTCGATGCCGACGCTAGAGGGAGCCACCGACAGCCACCCCGAACCTCCACGGCAATGTGGATGGATCGGCGCATGGGGACAACTTTAGACGTACACGTGTTCGATATGCGAGATCATCATCGGCGTGTTTCGCTGCCCTCAACGCCGATCTGCGGGCCCTGCGGAGCGCGGTCCTGGCCACCGGTCTCCCGACACCTGCGCCGACAGCACCGACTCAGTCGGGCAGTCCGTACCGCAATTCGTCCGGGACATCGAAGTCCGCGCACACCGCTGACCAGACCGCCTTGGGATCTTCACCAGCCGCCAGCGCCTCGTCGGCCGTGCGGCCAGACAGCGCCGAGAAGACATGATCATGGGCCACGGAAGGCGCTCGCAGGGGCCCGAACTGGGCCTGCATCAGCGCTCGGAACTCGGTCAGTCGCACGACCGCGACCCTACCGATCCGCGCCCTCACCGATCCGCGCCCTCACCACCGACCGTTCGGCCCACGCCCCAGGCGCACGGCCCCGACGGAATCCTGGATGTCGAGCAGCTCGTTCGGCGCGAAGCTGACCCGCTCCCCCTGCTCGGCGAAACCGACCGAGACCGTTCCGCCCCGAACCCCTTGCAGCCGCGTCGATGTCACCGTCAGCGGGTGCTCGCCGCAGATCACCCTGTCGCCGATCCGAAGGTCCTGCGCCCGGCGCGCCGATACGCCCGGGCCTGTGCCGCACTGCTTCTCCGCCTGTCGTCCCATGGCGACCTTCCTACTCGCCACCCCCGACAGCCGACCCCGGCTCGGGGAGCAGGCGGGAAACTGGACCGATGGATCCCACCGGAATGTCCAGTCCGCTCGGCCAGCTCGTCATCGCGGCCGGCCTGCTCACCACGATCGTCGTGTTGATCATCATGCTGAAGCGGCGCCGCTGATCCATCGGGCGATTCGAAACGACACCGTTGCGTATCGGAATAACTTCGACGAGACTGCGGTTGTCGCCGTCAGCGGACATCTCCGCCGACACATCGAACCGCGCTGCATTCCCGTGGCGCTCAGCGCGCAAGAGGGTTCCCATGTCCCATTCATCAGCCGACGCGGCCGGCGCATCTCCAGCACAGACCCCAGGGGCGGTCACCGCGGGGATGTACCCGCAGCGGTGGAGAGCCCTCGGCGTGCTCGTCGTCGGTCTGCTCGTCGTCATCCTCGACAACACGATCCTCAACGTTGCTCTCAAGACGATCCAGCAGGACCTCGGCGCCACCCAGAACGAGCTGGTGTGGGCGATCAACGCCTACTCCCTCGCGTTCGCCGCCCTGCTGTTCACCTGGGGGGTCATGGGTGACCGCTTCGGTCGCAAGCGAATCCTGCTGATCGGTCTTGTCCTGTTCGGCGCTGCATCCGCACTCTGTGCCTTCGCCAGCAGCCCCGGCGAGCTGATCGCATTCCGCGCGCTGATGGGCATCGGCGGGGCGTCGGTCATGCCGATCTCGTTGTCCATCATTACGGTGATCTTCCCGCCGCAGGAGCGCGGCAAGGCGATCGGTGTGTGGGCGGCGGCCGTCGGCGGTGCCGTCGCACTCGGGCCCGTCCTCGGCGGACTTCTCCTGGAGCACCCGAACTGGTTCAACTGGCTGACCGGGAACGACTGGGGCTCAGTCTTTTTCATCAATGTCCCGATCGTGATCGTCGGGATCATCGGCATCATCATGCTGGTGCCCGAGACCAAGAATCCGCGGCCCGGCAAGCTCGATCCGCTCGGCTTGGTGTTGTCCGTCGTCGGCCTGTTCCTGATGGTCTACGGCATCCAGAACGCCTCGTCCGTCGGCTGGGGTGCCCCGTCCACCTGGGGTTCCGTGATCGTCGGACTCCTCGTTCTGATCGGGTTCGGGGTCTACGAGAGCAGGAGCACGCACCCGTCCATCGACCTGTCGCTGTTCAAGATCCGGTCGTTCTCCGTGCCGTTGGCCGGCGTCTCGCTGGCCTTCGCGGCGATGCAGGGAACCCTGCTGTTCCTGACCTTCTACTACCAGATCGTCCGCGGCTGGTCGCCGCTGCAGGCCGGCCTGCTCGTGCTGCCCTTCGCCGTCGGGCAGCTGCTCGGCGCCCCGCGGAGCTCCCGCATGGTGAACCGGTTCGGTGCTCGCACCGTCATCACCGTCGGCCTGCTGTTCGCCCTGACCGGCATGCTGTGCTTCGCGTTCATCAGCCCCGATGCACCCGTGTGGTTCCTGGTCATCGTGGGCGTCGTGTTCGGGTTCGGCCTGGGCAACACCATCGCGCCGTCCACCACCCGGATGACGCTGGCCACCCCGCCGGAGCGCTCGGGAGCCGGATCCGCCGTTCAGAACACCGTCCGCCAGGTCGGCGCCGTCTTCGGCGTGGCCATCCTGTCCTCGGTCGTCGGCACCGTCTACAGCAACAACATCGGCCCGCTGCTGGAAGGCAAGGGACTCCCGCCGGAGGCGCTCAGCGCCGCCACCGATTCGATCGGCGGCACGAATGAGGTGGCCGATCGGTTGGCCGCCACCGGTGGGGTGCCCGCATCGGCCATCGAGCAGCTGCGCCAGGTCGCGAACGAGTCGTTCATGCCGGCACTGCACACCGCAGCTTTCGTCTCCGCCGGGCTGCTGGTGATCGCCATCGCGGTGATCCTGCTCCGGCTGCCCGCGCAAGCGGAGACAGTGGCCTGGACGGGATCCGGTCCGGGATCGGTGCCCGCTGCACCGCAGCCGGACGGCGACACCCACGCTCGTCCGGTCGTCGCGGCAGCCGACGCCGTTCCCGGCGGTGGGCGCCATGCCGCACCGGACGATGTCGACGAGAACTCCGCGAGGGCCGCCGCTCCTGTTTCGGTGGGCAGGCATGCGGCCGACGGCGACCTGGATCCGGCGGTCGTCGGCAACCCGTCCGGCCGGCCGTGATCGACGAGACCACCGGGCCTCCGGGACGCAAGCCCGGTCGGCCGCGCGAACTGCGCGCCGACCGGGCGATCATCGACGCGACACTGGAGCTGTTCGCGGACGAGGGGTATCACGCGCTGTCGATGGAAGCCGTTGCAGCGCGCGCCGAGGTGAGCAAGGCGACGATCTACCGGCGCTGGGCGGGCAAACAGGAACTGGTGCTCGACGCTCTGGCCACCCTGAACGACGACTTCCCCGTCGCGCCCGACGAGCACTCGGACGCACCGACCCGGGACGTCCTGCTGCAGGCACTGCGGCACATGGCCGCCAGGGACGCGGACAGCGTCGCCGGCCGCATCATGCCGCGGATGATGTCGTACAGCCTGAGCCATCCGCAGCTATACGCCGAGTATCTCGATCGGGTGGTCATGCCGCGACGGCGTTGGCTCTACCAAGCGCTCCGCCGGGGCATCGAGCGCGGCGAGCTCCGCCCGGACCTCGACGTGCAACTCGCGGCGGTCGCCCTGGTCGGTCCGATGTTGATGTACTCGCACCAGAGCAGGCCCAAGCCCGCGGACGACACGGTGCCGGAACGTCTGATGGACATCATCTGGCCGGGATTGACCGCGCCGACGATGGCTCCTGCTGGAGAACCAGCGGAGCACCAGACCTGATCGCAGCCGCAATCAGCCCTGCGTCAGCTCCCGCATCCCGGCGGCCAACGAGCGGAGCTGGTCGATGGGGTGTTCCAACTCGGGATGCAGTGAGCCGGTCGACGCCACCGGCGCTATGGCCCCGGCGGGCGTCGTGATCCCGGGTCGTGCGGTGGTGTCCGCCAGCGAGCGGGACGCCGCTGCCGCCTCGCTCGCCGCCGAGACCAGCTGACCGTATCCGGCAACGCCCTCCCGGATCCGGCTGCTCAGCAGGGTTGCCGTCGCATCGAGCTGTGCGACCACATCGGGTGGGGCGTTGCGCTGCGCCCGCAGCACCGCGGTCAGCTCGTCCGCCTGTCGCCGCAGCCGGGTTTCGGTCGCATCGGCCGCTGCCAGGATCTCGTCCCGCAACTCACGAACACCGGGATCGTCGTCGACGATCCCGACCATTCCCATCAGTTGGCGCAGGCCGTCGGAATATCCGTCCAACCGGGAGATCTCGGGGCGGATCGCACCTGCGACGGCCCGCCGCGGCGGCGACGCCGCGGGCAGCGCGTCGACGATTCGGGTTCGTGCGCGCAGATCCGCTGCGGCCCGTACCAGACCGACGATGCTCCAGATCAGGAACGCGACGCTGATCACCATCGCGGCCATCACGCTGGCGGAGAGCCCGCCGGTGGCGATCACGACGGCACCACCTGCGGTCGCCGCCGTGCCGGCAACGGTCCCTGTGGTCCACACGCGGACCCGGCGTTTGGCCGCACGACGACGGCGTCGGGCCACCATTGCCGGATCTCGGCGGGTACGAACCGCCTCCGCCGCCGTGGCGCTGACCATCGTGGCCAGTTCGACCCCATGTGACACGGCGGCCTTGGTGGTCAACGCCCGGACGGTGGCCTTACGCATGACGGACTTCCGAACCTCAGGTCTGCTGGTTGGGCAATGCGGCCGGCTGTGCCGCCGGCGTGGTCGTGGTGCCGGTCGCCGAATCGATCGACCGCGGCTGCTGGGCGGCGAGCTCCGGGTGCAGCTGCGCGCGGAGCTGATCGAGCCGCGACGCACCCGCCATGTCCAGGGTGGACTTCTGCACCTCGAGCATCCGGCCCTCGACGGAGTCGGTGTGCAGTTCGGCCGATCCCAGCGCGTTGGCATAGCGGCGTTCGATCTTGTCGCGGACCTCGTCCAGCGACGGGACGTTGCCGGGTGCCTGCAGCTGCGACATCGACTGCAGCGATGCCGACACCTGCTCCTGCATCTTGGCCTGCTCGAGCTGGGACAACAGCTTGGTGCGCTCGGCCAGCTTGGTCTGCAACTGCATCGCGTTGTTCTCGACGGCCTTCTTGGCCTGCTGAGCCGCCTGCAGGGCCTGGTCGTGCATGGCCTTGAGGTCTTCCATCTGCTGCTCTGCCGCCACCAACTGGGTGGCGAAGGCCTGAGCCGTCTGCTCGTACTTGTCCGCCTCGGCGGCGTTGCCCTTGGCGCGCTGCTCGTCCGCCAGCACGAGTGCCTGCCGGGCGGAGGACGACAGCCGCTCCACATCGCCCATCTGCCGGGTCAGCTTCATCTCGAGCTGACGCTGGTTGCCGATCACGGCGGCCGCCTGCTGGGAGAGCGCTGCGTGCTGGCGCTGGGCGTCCTCAATGGCCTGCTGGATCTGTACCTTCGGGTCGGCGTACTCGTCGACCTTCGACGAGAACAGCGCCATCAGGTACTTCCAGGCCTTGCTGAACGGATTCGCCATGGTGATTCCTCTCGGCTTCTTGCACGCTACGGCACCCCCGCGCACAGACGCGGTGAAACCATCGTTGCAGGTGATCCAACCAGCTTCCACCTGCCCGCCGTTACTGAGGGAGAAATTCAGGATCGTCCCGGACACCGCGCGTGCAAGTTGTCCGGGTTATCCCTGAGCGGTGGTACCGGCCGGACAGAACCGCGTCACCGGCCCCGATGGTCCTCCCGCGGCGCCGATCGGACGGCCTGTCGGTGATGTCTGGTTAGAGTTGCCCCACTGCGGCACGCTGAACGGCCTCCGCCGCAGCCCTTGGCGGCCGGTCCGTGTGAGCTGGAGGTTCCATGTCGTCGCGCCATGCATCCGATGGTGGTCGCCGCGGCATCGCCCCATGGATCATCGTCACGCTGGTGAGCGCCGTGGTCCTGGCGGCCGCCGCCGTGGTGTATTTGCTTGTCGTGGGCGGTGACGACAACGACGCCGCGTCCACCAGCTGCACCTCTGACGTCGTGCTCGAGGTGGTGGCCTCTCCCGGTTCCGCTGCGGCGATCAAGGCGGCCGCGGCGGCGTTCGATGCCACCAACCCGGTTGCCAGGTCCGCCTGCGTCACCACGTCGGTGACAACCGCGTCCGGATCGAAGGCCGAGCAGGCGCTGGCCGAAGGATGGACGGCGCAATCGAGCCCCGCGCCGGCGCTCTGGGTGCCGGACAGTGAGGCCGACCTGCTCGCTCTGGAGGAAGCCGACAGCTCGCTCACCGCCGGTCGGGATCAGAACCCGCTGGCGACGTCGCCCGTCGTGTTGGCCGTTCGCGACGACGACGCCGACGCCGTGAAGGCCGCCTCGCTCAGCTGGCAGGACCTGCCGGAAGCCGCCGGCTCACGGGGCAGCCTCCGGTTGCCTGGCGGTGACCGGCTGATCGTGGCGCTCCCCGACCCGACGGAGAATCGGGCAACCAGCTACGCACTGCAGTCGGTGATTGCCGGAGACGCCGGCACCGTCGATGTCGCTTCGGTGACCGCGGCCGCTCCGCAACTCGCCGCCACCGCTGCCGGAGGTCCCCGACCGGAACCGGCGCTCACCCAGGACGCGTTGACCGCACTCGCCGCAGGCAACGGTGAGTTCAGTTCGGTGCCCGTCGTGCAGTCGGACCTCACCGGCTTCTCGGTCGGGACACCGGGGTTGACGGCAATCGAGCCGTCGGGACCCACCGTCGGCGACGCCGCCTTTGCGGTCCCACTCACCGCGAGCTGGGTGACACCGGCACTCGACGATGCCGCGGCAGCCTTCGTCGCCTACCTCCGTGGCGAGGAGGGCGACGCAGCCTTCACCGCCGCCGGTCTCGAGCTGGTCGACTCCACCGGTCCGGCGTCCGCCGGCGCCTCCCCCGGCTCGGCGGCTCCCGGCTCGAACGCCACTTCCGAACCGCCCGCCGGGTCGGCGAACGGCCTGCTGCCCGACGCCGGTGCCGAGGTCGCAGCCGCCCTCGCTGCAGCAATCAAGACCCCGCCGGCCGGCTGACAGAGCCGGCTGATCACAGCAGCGGCAGGCCGCCATTGCCGATGCCGATGAGGGTTGCCGTCAGCTGAGCCGGTCCCACCACGGATACCCGACATCCGACGGGATCGGCAGAGCGGGTGCCGCCGCCGACCAACTCGGTGCGCAAGCGACCGGCGGCGGTGATGTCCGCCATCCCGGTCATCGCCGCGATCAACTCGCGGCACGCGGCGACCGCTTCGCGCGCCGACATCGGGGCGCCCGAACCGACACCGAACTCCTGAGCGTCGTGCGGAGCCGTGCACGACACGTCCCGCGCACGTTCCCCGTCCGTCATGCATCGGCCGAACGGTGCGGGCGCCATCCCCACGGCGAACGACTGGAGATAGGAGCCCGTGTAGGCCTCGTTACCGGTTGCGCCCACCATGCAGGCCGACCAGCGCGGTTCATCGGAAACCGGGAACACGTCACTCAGCACCGTGGTGAATTGCTGGCCGGTCAACGGAATCCACACTCCGGACGCTGCGTCCCGCACCCGCCACCGGGCATGCGCCTGATAGTCCCCCGCGACGGAGCGGCACCACTGCACGTCGGCGGCCCGGTCCACTTCGGTCAGCGCCTGCCGCGGCATCGTCCGGTAGGCGACCACCTCTCCGACATGCTCACCCGTACAGGCGCCGAAGCGCACACCGGACTCCAAGATCGTGGACACCTCGTCTGCCGGGGCACCGGGAGCACGGGGATCGCGGACCTGGGCCGGGGTGGTCGGGGCGGGCCCGACGAAGCGCACCGCGCAGTCGCCGACCGACGGTGCACCGACACCCGGCGGGGCGATGGCCGTTCCGGCGACCCGCACACCGTCGAGCCTGGTGATGATCAGCGTGCCGAGCAGGGCGACGATCAACAGGGCGATCCCGCCGACCCGCCTCGTCATCCCTCGCCCCTTTTCATGCAACGCCCGTTTCATCGCGCCGCCGACAGTGTGTCGGCACGGGCCGGCCAGGTCATTGCACGAATGGAACGTCGCGTTCGCCGAGCCCGACGACCGACCCCGACAACTGCTGGCCCGCAGCGGCTGTCACGAAACACGCGACCGTCAACGGGCCGTCGGAGCGACCGTCGGTCTGTGACGTCATCCGGTCGGCGACCACGCGGAGCCGCCCCCCGCGGGTCGGGTCGGCCGATCCCATCAGCCGACCCGCAATGCCGGCGCAGGCGTCGGCCACCTCCGGGATCGTCACGGTGCTGCGGTCGCGCACCCAACCGGTTGCCACCACCTCCGCCAGATGTGGCTGACTGCAAGGCACGTTCTCCGGCATGCGGCCCAGGTCGGTGCCGTTCCAGCACAATCCGAACCCGGCCGGCATCCCGGCGGTCACCGCGTCCCGCAGCGTGCCCTGGTAGGTCGGTTCGTCGGACGGCAGCACCAGGCACGCCGTCCAGTTCCGGCCGGCCCGCTGCTCCTCCTCGCCCGGCACCAGTTGCACAGCCCGGAACGAAATAGTGGGCTTCCACCGCACCAGCCCACCCGACGGTGCCCCGGGAATGTCGGTCGAGCGTGGAGTCGAGATGTCCAGCCCGGCGAACTGGGCGGCCTGCGGGTAACACGGTCCGCCGAACCGAGACGACGGCGCCGCCTGGCGATCGCCGGGGTGGGCCAGAAAGCCACCACCTCGCCACTGATCGATCCTTCACAACGGCCCAGATCTGCGGCGGTGACCTGAACCTCGGGTGCCATACCCGGCGACAGCGCAGACGCCGGAAACGGCGAGCGCAGGCAGTCGCCGACAACCGGTGGGTCAGGGAAGGTGATGGCCACGGCACTGCCCGCCACCCGGCGGCCGTCCACCGAGGGCACCACGACGACCGCGGCCAGCGCGAGGATCAGTACGACGATCCCGGCCAGCCGACGGTCCATCCCGCCACGGTAACCGCACCCCGGCCGAGCGGGGTGCTCGTTGCGGCAGCCACCGGGTCAGGCTGCTTCGCCTCCCGTCAGGCGTACGCCACTGTCTTGACTGGTCGGCGCACGCTCCGCTCGTTCCTCGCTACGCGTACGCCTCGGGACTGGGGCAGGAACACACCAGGTTGCGGTCCCCGTACGCCCCGTCGATCCGGCCGACCGGCGGGAAGTACTTGTGCGCCGGCGAGACACCGGCCGGGAACACCGCCTCGGCCCGCGAATACGGGTGGTCCCAGTCCTCCACCAGCGATGCGGCGGTGTGCGGGGCTCCGCGGAGCGGGTTGTCCGTCACCGGCCACTCCCCCGCGCCGACCCGGTCGATCTCACCCTTGATGGCGATCATCGCGGCACAGAAGCGGTCGATCTCGCCGACGTCCTCGCTCTCGGTGGGCTCCACCATGAGCGTGCCGGCCACCGGGAACGACATCGTCGGAGCGTGGAAACCATAGTCGGCCAACCGCTTTGCGACGTCGTCGACCGTCACGCCGGTCGCAGCGGTCATCGGCCGCAGATCGAGGATGCACTCATGCGCGACGAAGCCGCGGCCGCCGGTGTAGAGCACCGGGAAGTGCTCGTCCAGGCGCCGGGCGATGTAGTTGGCGGCGGCGATCGCAGTCAGCGTGGCGCGGCGGAGGCCCGGCGCGCCCATCATCCGGATGTAGGCCCAGCTGATCGGCAGGATCGACGCCGAACCCCACGGCGCCGCCGCGAGGGCCCCGACACCGGTCGACGGTCCGGCGGACGGTGCCAGCGGGTGGTTCGGCAGGAACGGGGCGAGGTGCGCGGCCACCGCGACCGGCCCGACGCCGGGCCCGCCGCCACCGTGCGGGATGCAGAACGTCTTGTGCAGGTTCAGGTGCGAGACATCGCCGCCGAAGGTGCCGGGACGGGCCACACCGACCAGCGCGTTGAGGTTCGCGCCGTCGACGTACACCTGGCCGCCCGCGCCGTGGATGACGTCGGCGAGCTCGGTGATGGTGTCTTCGAAGACGCCGTGCGTCGACGGGTAGGTGACCATGATCGCGGCGAGTTCGGCGGCGTGCTTGTCGACCTTCGCGCGGAGGTCCGCCATGTCGATGTTGCCGCCGGTGTCGGTGCCGACCACGACGACCCGCATACCGGCCATGACGGCGCTGGCGGCGTTCGTGCCGTGCGCGCTCGCGGGGATCAGGCACACGGTGCGACCGTCGTCGCCGCGCGAGCGGTGGTAGGCGCGGATCGCCAGCAGGCCGGCCAACTCACCCTGCGATCCCGCGTTGGGCTGCAGCGAAACTGCTGCGTAGCCGGTGATCTCGCAGAGCCAGCTGGACAGCTGGTCGATCAGCTCGAGCATCCCGGTGGCGTCCTCGACGGGGGCGAACGGGTGTAACCCGGCGAACTCCGGCCAAGTCACCGCCTCCATCTCGGTGGTGGCGTTCAGCTTCATCGTGCAGGAGCCGAGCGGGATCATCGTGCGGTCCAACGCCAGGTCCATGTCCGAGAGCCGGCGCAGGTAGCGCAGCATCGCGGTCTCACTGCGGTGCGCGTGGAACACCGGGTGGGTCAGGTAGTCCGACGTGCGCGTGACGCCGGCCGGAAGAGCCGACGGCAGCGGGGTGTGCGCCGCGCCCGGTACGCCGAACGCCTCGACGACCGCGCGCAGATCGGCGTCGGTGGTGGCCTCGGACACGCTGATCTGGACCGCGTCGTCACCGTCGGCCCACAGGTTGACGCCGCGTTCGCGGGCCGCCGTCACGATCCCGGCGGCGCGCCCGGGCACGCTCGCCCGGACGGTGTCGAAGAAGACGTCGTGCTCAACGCGGATGCCGCCGCTGCGCAACCGGCCGGCCAGCAGCAGGGCCTGCGACCGGACGCGCTCGGCGATCCGCTGCAGCCCGTCCGGGCCGTGGTACACCGCGTACATCGACGCCATGACGGCCAGCAGCACCTGCGCGGTACAGATGTTGGAGGTCGCCTTCTCCCGGCGGATGTGCTGCTCGCGGGTCTGCAGGGCGAGCCGGAACGCGGTGGTGCCGTGCGCGTCGTGCGAGACGCCGACCAGCCGGCCGGGCAGTTGACGCTGCACGTCGGACCGCACCGCCAGGAAGCCGGCATGCGGACCGCCGAAGCCGAGCGGAACGCCGAAACGCTGAGAGGATCCGACGGCCGCGTCGGCACCGATCTCCCCCGGCGGGCGGAGCAGCGTCAGGGCCAGCAGATCGGTCGCCACGGCCACCTTGGCCTCGCGCTGGTGCGCGGCGGCGATCAGCTCCTCGTGGTCCCGGACCGCACCGGACGCACCCGGATAGCTGAGCAGCAGCCCGAAGAAGTCGCCGACGGGGAGGGATTCGACCCCGGCCGACAGGTCGGCGACGACCACCTCGATGCCGATCGGCTCCGCACGCGTCTGCACGACGGCGATCGTCTGCGGGAGGGAGTCGGCGTCGACGACGAAACGGTTGGACTTCGACTTGGCGGTGCGGCGGATCAGCGTCATCGCCTCGGCCGCGGCGGTTGCCTCGTCCAGCATGGAGGCGTTCGCGATGTCCAGGCCGGTGAGGTCGGAGACCGCGGTCTGGAAGTTCAGCAGGGCCTCGAGGCGGCCTTGCGAGATCTCCGGCTGGTACGGCGTGTAGGCCGTGTACCAGGCGGGGTTCTCCAGCACGTTCCGCTTGATGACGCCCGGGGTGATGGTGTCGTGGTAGCCGAGTCCGATCATCTGCACCAGCGGCCGGTTCTTCGCGGCCAGGGCGCGCAGTTCGGCGAGGGTCTCGGTCTCCGACGCCGGGTCCGGCAGGTCGAGTCCCGGGCCGCCGAGGATGCTCGCCGGGACGGCCGCCGTCTCCAGGGCATCGAGATCGGGCTGATCGAGCAGGTGCAGCATCGTGGCCATACCGCCCGCGTCCGGCCCGATGTGCCGGTCGGCAAACGTCGCCGATGTGGATGTCGTGGCTGCGGCTTCGACCGATTCGTCGACCGCGGAACGTGCGCTCATGGGTGTCCACCTCCGCCCGGCGAGCCGGGCCTGGATCGTCCGCGGATCGCTCCACGGGCTGATGACATGTGGCCGTACCGGGCGGACCCGGTCTCCCCCTCTGTCATCGGAGCGTGGGACGCACCGCCTGTCGCGGCCCGTCCTTCGGCGAGGCCACCGGTCCAGAGTGCGGATCCGGCGCCCTGTTTCCAGAGGTGTCTGTCCCCGGCGGTTCGGTGGCCTGAGAGATTGTGGGGAGGACTTGCTCCTTCGGCGTTCCGCTACCGGTATTCGAGAGCAGCGGAACTCTCCCACCAGGGGTCTTCGACGACGCCGACGGTACCAGCCGGAGCCCGTCCGGCGCCGGTCCCGCGGTGGGCGTCACACGCTGATGGACCCTCGCGCCGTGCTCAGGATCGAACGCGGCGGGTCGCTACAACCGCTGCCGCGACGGCACAACAGCCGCGGACGTTGCTCCGACCACCCGCCGGTTGTTCCGACGGGCCCCGGGCATGCACGGGTGTTCCGACGCGCTCCGCGCGTGCACATGCCGGCCGAAAGCCGCGGCACCGTCACGCGACAGACTCATGCCGGCCGGAACGTCAGGACCGCCCCGACCCACCGGACGCCAGCTCGCGGGACTCGCCCCGGTGCAGGTTCAGATGCACCGAGATGCCCGCGAACCGGGCGGCCAGCACGGCGGCACCGACCGCGGCCAGCACGCACACCACACCGGAGATCACCAGGGCCAGCGGCGCGCCCCACTGCTCGGTGATCCACCCCACCAGCAACGACCCCAGTGGGGTGCCGCCCATGAAGACCAGCATGTACAGGCTCATCACCCTGCCCCGCAGCTCCGGCGAGCTGGCCAGCTGCACCGAGGAGTTGCCGAGCGTGTTGAAGGTGACGGAGATGAATCCGACCGCCACCAGAAGACCTACGAACGGCACGAACCACGGTGTCAGGCCGAGCACGATCAGGCCAACCCCGACGCCGGCGGCCGACAGGAACAGCACCTTCAGCGTGGCGCTCGTCCGGCGGGCGGCGAACAGCGCACCGACCACCGAGCCTGCCGCCATTGCGGTGTTCAGCAGGCCGTACACGTCGGCGCCGGAGTTGAAGATGTCCTTGGTGTAGGCGGACAGGATGATCGCGAAGTTGTAGCCGAAGGTGCCGACGAAGAAGACCAGCACGATCGGCCAGAGCAGGGCAGGGGTGCGCCGGACGTACTCCAGGCCCTCCCGGAGCTGACCGGGACCGCGCGGCGCGAGCGGCATCCGCTGCAGCTCACGGCTGCGCATCATGGCGAGCGCCCCGAGAACGGCGAGGTAGCTCAGCGCGTTCAAGGCGAAGGCCCAGCCGATGCCGACCGCGCTGATCAGCACACCGGCGGCCGCCGGCCCGAGCATCCTGGCCAGCTGGAAGTTTCCCGAATTGAGCCCGACCGCATTCCGGACGAGATCCTTGGGCACCATCTCGTTCACGAAAGTTTGCCGGGCGGGGTTGTCGACCACGGTCGCCAGGCCGAGTCCCGCAGCGATCAGGTAGACCTGCCAGACCTGCACCATCCCGGTGAGCGTCAGGACGGCGAGCAGCACCGCGAGCACGCCCATCACGGACTGGGTGATCATCAACAACCGCCGCTTCGGGTACCGGTCAGCGATCAGCCCGCCCCAGAGGCCGAACAACAGCATGGGAAGGAACTGCAGCGCCGTGGTGATCCCGACGGCCAGCGGCGAATTGGTGATCTGCAGGACGAGCCAGTCCTGCGCGATCCGCTGCATCCAGGTGCCGGTGTTCGACACCACCTGGCCGCCGAAGAACAGCCGGTAGTTGCGGACCCGCAGGGCGGCGAAAGTGGAGGTATGGCCGCTCGGCGCGGCGACGTCAGGCGTGGGGGTCTCCCGGTCGTGGGTTTGCGTGGGTGTGGGGCGGTGCAGCGTCACCAGGCTCATGGCAGCTCCGCCAGCCGTCCGAGGGCGGCCGTGGCTGCGGCGATGGCCTGTTGGTCAGAGTCCGAGAGTTTGCCGACGTGATCGGCGAGCCAGGCGGTCCGCAGCTTCCTCGAGGCCTCGACGAACGCCTCCGCCGCCTCCGTCCGGGAGACGAGGTACTGCCGGCCGTCGGTGGGATGGGGTTCGCGGCGCAGCAGACCCCGGCCCTCGAGGGACTCGATGACCTTCGTCATGGACGGCGGGCGGACGTGTTCCGCCCTGGCCAATTGGCCGGGTGTCATCGGCCCGCAGCGGCCGACCCGACCGAGAACGGCGAGCTCGGTGGCGGACAGATCGTCGCCGCCGGCGAGCTGGTCGCCGGCAAGCTGATACCTCAGACGACGGGCCAGCACCATGACGGCCGCGCGCAACGCGGCAACGGTCTCCTCGTCAACGCGGCCCGGTGTCATAACGTTAGTCTAGCTCGTTAGTTCACCTTACGACAACCCGCCCAGGAGGGGACCACCTGCTGACGCGTGGGAGAGGGAGGTATCAGCCGGCGGTGCGGGCCTGCCGGCGCTGCGCGAGTTCATCGGCCTCGACCGGGACGAGCCGGTCGCCGTCGACCCGCTCGGCGGGGAACTCGGCGAGGGAGCCGGTGATCTCCCGCATGGTGCCGCCGACCGCGATGCCGAAGACACCCTGGCCGCCCTGGAGGAGATCGACGATCTCCTCCGGCGACGTGCACTCGTACACCGTCGTGCCGTCGGAGAAGAGCGTGACGCCCGCCAGGTCGTCGACGCCGCGGGCGCGCAGGTGTTCAACCGCGACGCGGATGTTCTGCAGGGAGACCCCGGTGTCCAGCAGTCGCTTGACGACCCGCAACACGAGGATGTCCTTGAACGAGTACAGGCGCTGACTGCCGGAGCCACTCGCACCGCGAACGGTCGGAACGACGAGGTCGGTGCGTGCCCAGTAGTCGAGCTGACGGTAGGTGATGCCCGCCGCCTGGCAGGCCGTGGGTCCGCGGTACCCCGCGTACTCGTCGGGCATCGAGGTGTCGGGGAACAGTGCAGCCTGCTCCTGCTCGGGCATCCCGCCACCTCTCTGAACGCTGTACGCGACTCGACCTGACTGGTCGGCTCACCACCGGTGACGGATGATCCGGTCGCCGCTGGAGACCCGGCGGGGGCGAATCACATCCGCGTGACTTGACCTGACGGTAGGCCGGTGGCTCCGAGCGGTCAACGTCTGACCCGGCGTGTCCTCAACCTGAACTTCAGCGTTACGCCGAATCAGGAGACAAGGAGGGAGTCAGGGCTTCTGTTCGCCGCCGAAGTCGTCCGGGGATACGGAGTCGAGGAACTCGCGGAATCGTTCGACCTCGTCCTCGGCGTCCCCCGGTTCGTCCGCCTCGTCGACGGCGTCATCGGGCTCCTCGTCGGGAACGACGATGCCCGCCTCGGCCAGCACGGCTTCCTCGACGAAAACCGGGATCTCCACGCGCACCGCGAGTGCGATGGCGTCGGACGGACGGGCGGAAACGGTGGTGCCGTCGTCGAAGGCAAGCTCACCGAAAAAGGTGCCCTCGCGGAAATCGACGACCCTGACCTGCACGACGGATCGGCCGAGCGCGGTGATGACGTGTCCGAGCAGATCATGCGTCAACGGCCGGGCCGGCCGGACCCCCTGCTGGTGCATGGCGATGGCGGTGGCCTCGGCCGAGCCGATCAGGATCGGCAGGCTACGCGGGCCATCCACCTCGGTCAGCATCAGAATCGGCTGCTGGGTGGGCATCTCGACCCGGACGCCGACGATGCGCATCTCGATCATCTCGGTGTGCCTTTCTCCGTCACAGCGAAACGCTACACGCCGCGCCCGCCACACGGGGGTCGCCGTACCGCGGCACCCGCGCTCGACCTATCGACCGAGATCACGCCGCAATCCAGCCTTGACCAACTGGGCATGCAACCGCAGAATCGTGCTCGCCAATTGAGCCGCCTCGGCCACCGCCCGCTCCCGCGCATCGGGGTCTCGCTGATGCGCCTGGGCCGACACCAGCTGAGTGATCAGCGTGGCTTCCCGGTCGGCGGCGGTCCGGAAGGACCGGAGGTGTCGCGGCTCGAGCCCGACGGCCAACAATTCGGCGGCGCTGCCTGCGATGAGCACGGTCTCGGCGTCGAAGTAGCCACCTGGTCCGGCGGAGATCAGGCCGAACTGCTCCAGCTCGGCAAGTGAGGTGGCGGTCAGCCCCGATTGAGCGAGCAACTCGGAGCGCGTCATCCGGATCTGGCCGGCGCGGTGGTTGGAGACCGCGAACTCCCGCGGCGACGGGCCGTCCGGCGCGACCACCGAACTCGGCAGCCGGGCCTCCGGGTGCCCCGGCTCGAGGCCGCGGTCGATCGCGTCGAGCTGGTCCTTGATGACCTTCAGCGGCAGGTAGTGGTCGCGCTGGGCGGCGAGCACATACCGGAGCCGCTCCACGTCGGCGGCGCTGAACTGCCGATAACCCGACGGCGTGCGTTGCGGGGTGACCAGACCCTCCGACTCCAGGAACCGGATCTTGGAGATCGCCAGGTCCGGAAACTCCGGTTTCAACCTGGTCAGGACGACGCCGATGCTCAGCGCTGGTGTGGAGGACATGTCCGCGAGAGAAGAGGTCACGAGCGGCTCACCGTTGCCGCGGTGAGCCGGGGAACGTGCCGACGACGCTGTCGGTCCGCTGGGGCAGACCGGCCGGCGTCATGACCCGGTTTCGCCCTCTGCCTGGTCGCCGGACAGGAACACCAGCCGGAACTTGCCGATCTGTACCTCGTCGCCGTTGGTCAGAGACGAGACCTCGATCGGCTCCCGGTTGACGTACGTCCCGTTCAGCGATCCGATGTCCGCGACCTCGTATCCGTCGCCGGAGCGGCGGAACTCCGCGTGCCGGCGGGACACGGTGACGTCGTCGAGGAAGATGTCGCTCTCGGGGTGCCGGCCGGCGGTGATCTTGTCCCGGTCGAGCTGGAACCGCGAGCCCGCGTTGGGACCCCGCTTCACGACCAGCAGCGCCGAGCCGGACGACAGACCGTCAACGCCGAGGACCTCTTCGCTGGTCTCCGGCTCGGCCGTGTTGAACAGGCCACCGGCAAAGATCGAAGTGGAATCCGACGCCGCCGACCTGCGGTCATTCTCAGTCACCAGACACTCCTTCTTGTCACCGTGGCATTAACCCTGTGCCAGTCCAACTCCCCGTTTGCGGGTCGGGCAAACAGGTTTGCGGCCAGCCGAGTGCTCGACCGATCGGACCGGACAGGGCTTCCCCTGTGCAGGACGACCGTACCGTGCCACTCATCGCCACCGCACCGCGGATCTCCGCCCGTCGCGAGGAAGTTGTCGCACACAGTGACGCATGTGTGACGCGCCGACCGGCGACCGGGACGAGCGCGGTTCAGCTTTCGCCGATGACCTCTGCGTAACCGGCCGCATCCAGCAGGTCACCGGCCTGGGCGGGGTCCGCCAGCTCGATCTCGATCATCCAGCCGTCGCCGTACGGGTCGGAGTTGACCAGTTCCGGAGCAGCATCGAGGGCGTCGTTGCGGGCCACCACCGTGCCACTGACCGGCGCGAAGATGTCGGACACGGACTTGGTCGACTCGACCTCGCCGATCGAGTCGCCCGGCTCGATGGTCGTGCCCGGCTCGGGCATCTGGACGAACACGATGTCGCCCAACGAATTCTGGGCGTAGTCGGTGATTCCGACCCGTGCCACCGAGATCCCGCCGGTGTCGGCCGTGGCGGCATCGCCGTCCAGGATGCGGATCCATTCGTGGTCCGAGCTGTAACGCAGGTCCTCTGGAATCACGGTGCGGGGTCCTTCCGATGCTGGGCCGACGGGTCGAACTGGGCGGTCGATCTGGGCGGTCGATCTGGGCGGGCGATGTGGGCGGGTCGATGTGGGCGGTCGATCGTGGCTGACGGACGGGGTCCCACCCGGACGCGACCGCCGGAATCATCGCAGAGCCGACCCGCCGGCGCGTGATCGTCCCGGATCGACCTGCCAGGGAATCGGGTGCCGACCACGTCACTCGGCGGGACGGGCGTAGACCGGCGTCCGCGCCGGACGCAACGCATCGATCACCAGATCGTCGGACTGGGCGACCTCCATCGACCCGCCGGCCCGGCGGACGGTATCGAGCACCCCACCAGGGATGGCGAGCGCGGCGGCGAGGGTGGGCGGGTCGCCGATGGCGGTGATCTTGTACGGCGCCGTCAGCTGCTGGCCGTCCAGGGAGATCGCTCCGCTCGTTCCGGTGAAGGCGGAGTCGACGCCGATCCGCACACCGCCGAATTCAAAGGCCTCGGCGCCGGCGTTGCGCAGTTCCTGCAAGGCGTCCAGCATCACCTCCGGCGGGATTCCCCCGTCGGGATCCTCGATGGTGATCTCGACGCCCGGCCCGGTCGCCGGCAGGGTTCCGGTCAGCACTCCCAATGCCTCGGCCTGCCGCTGCGCTTCCGCGAGCGCCTCCTCACTGGAGGCGCCGCTGCGCTGCAGCCGGCCGAGCGTGTCCTGCAGTTCAGTGATCTCGATGTTCAGGTCGTCCTCCCGGCGCTGCAACCCGTCCAGGATCTGCACCAGGTCATCGGGCCGCGCCGTCTCCAGGGCGTCACCGGACGCGGTGCGCTGCACCTGCAGCACGACCGCGAAGCCCAGGAGCGCGCACAGCACGGCGACCAGCAATTTGTTCAGCACGGTCGTCCGGGTGCGCTCCCGCGGTGCCGGGGTCGCGCCCGCAGCCGGCTCCGGCGCGGCAGCCTGCTCGGGGGCGGCGGCCGGCTCCCGTTCCGGCTGATCCTGGTCGGCCACGGTCACGCCTTGAAGATGTGCCGGCGGATCGCCGCGGCGTTGCCGAAGATGCGAATGCCGAGCACCACGACGACGGCGGTCGACAACTGCGCGCCGACGCCGAGCTGGTCACCCAGGAAGACGATGAAGGCGGCCACCAGGACGTTCGCGACGAACGAGATGACGAACACCTTTGCGTCGAAGATGTCGTCCAGCCGCGCGCGCAGGCCGCCGAACACGGCATCGAGGGCGGCGACAACGGCGATCGGCAGGTACGGCCCGAGCCAGTCGGGCACCGTCGGGTGCACCAGCAGCCCGATGACCACCCCGGCCGCCAGCGCCAGCAGGGCATACACAGTGTTCTCCTCAGGTTGCGGCGGGACGTCGAGTCCGTCGGCAGGGTGCGCGCCGCGTCGGTGTGGCCAGAACGATGCCAGAGTCCGGCTCGCCCCTCTGCCAACTCAGCCGGTCGGCCCTGTCGAAGCCCCGGGCACCGGCGTCGTCGAGGCCGTCGTTGTAGAGGTCGTCGTCGAAGAGGTCGTAGAGGCAGTCGTCGTCGGGGCGGGGATGGTGGACCCGGTGCCCGGTGGCGGCCGCGCGTACAGCAGGGCGCCGCCGGACCCGCCGGGGAGAGTGAGCTCCTGCTGGGCCGAGACGTCGAACTCGATGTCGTACAGCTGTGCGAAGGACGAGAACCGGCCGAAGCCGGGCAGCCCGACCGCGTTCACCTGCAGGTCGGCCGGGTCGCCGATCGCATCGATGGTGATCGGCCAGAACACCGGTTTGTTGTCGACCAGGATCGAGCCGCCGGCCTGCCGGATGGCGCTGCGCGGCTGCAGCCGGACGCCGCCGATGGAAATCGCCTCAGCGCCGGCCGACCACAGGTCGTTGACCAGCAGCTGGACATCGCGGTCCAGGATGACGCCGCCACCCCCGCTGTCATCGGCGGGTGCCTCGTCGATGACGATCCGCAGCCCGGGCCCGGTAACCGGGGTGACCTGGCCGGCGTTCTCGAGCACCGACACGGTCTGCAGCGGCCCGGCGGCGCCGAGCCCTGCCTGGGTCGACCGCAGTCGTTCGGCGAGTTCGGCGGCGGAGCTCGCAAGAACGGACTGGCGTTGCTGGGCGCGGTCGATGTCCTCGAGCAGGCCGGACCGGGCCTTCTCGGTCCGCGGCGCGTTGACCTCGGTGTTGACCGCGGAGATCCCGAACAGGATGCCGACCACCAGCAACGCACCGACGGCGACCAGGGTGGCGTTGCGTTTCCCGCGGGGGTCGGGTGCGTGGCCGCGAGTTGCCTTGCGGCGGGCCGCTTCGGCGTAGCCGGGATCGAGGTGATCGCGGTTGAGCGACTCGAGCAGGGACGGGACGGGCACCCGGTTTGGCGGATCAGTCACCGGGGCTCCGTGCCGCGGTGGGTCGATATCGGGGTGCAAGCGGGCAGTGTCGGGTCACCCAGGCCAACTGCTGGAAGTAGATGGCGCCGGCGAACAGGTACATCACCACGCCCCAGGCCAGGAACGCGTAGCTGAACGGCAGCGCGATCTGCGCGACGACGGAGTCGCCCTGAGCGAGCAGCAGCAGCGGCAGCCCGTAGAGCAGGCAGAACGTCGCGGCCTTGCCCAGGTAGTGCACGGGTAGCGCCGTGTAGCCGTAGCGACGGAGCACCGGCAGCGTGGCTGCGAGCAGCAGGTCCCGCCCGATGATGACGGCGGCCACCCACCACGGGATGAAGCCGCGGATGACGAAACCGACCAGCGCGGCGACGATGTACAGCCGATCGGCCGCCGGGTCGAGCAGCTCCCCCAACCGGCTGTACTGGTCGAGCATCCTGGCGAGCTTGCCGTCGGCGTAATCGGTGGCCGCGCTCGCCATCAGCACGACCAGCGCCCAGCCGTCGGACTGCGGGCCGAGCAGCAGGTACAGGAACAGCGGTACGCCGAGCAGACGGAGCAACGACAGAACGTTCGGGATCGTCAGCACCCGGTCCGAACCGACGGGCCGCCCCGTTGGTGGCGGCGGTGTCGACGATGGCGGCGGCGCAGAACTCTGCGACACGGTGCCTCCTTCACGCCCCGTCGGACGTCCCGAACGGCACCGGTCACGCGTTCGGCGGGCGGTCCGCCCGCTCCCCGTCGGTCTCGTCCGACACCGGCAGTCTAGGCGAGGCGGCGGGTTCACCCCACGAGACGCAGCAGCGCGTACGCCGTGATGGTCGGCGCGTCGACGATCCGGCCGTCGAGGATCATCTGCGTGAATTCGCGCTCGCTGACCACCGCGGTGACCATGTCGGCCTCGCTGGCCTCCCGGCTGTGCGCCCCGTGGGACAGGCCGGTGGCGTGGAAGACATCGAAGCCTTGCGAGCAGAAGCCCGACGCCTCGTGCAGCCGGTGACCGAGGTGACGCCAATGGGCGGCGGTGATCCCGGTTTCCTCCAGGAGTTCCTGCCGGGCGAGCTCCTCGGCCGTTCCGGTCCGACCGACCGGCCAGGTGCCCATCGGGAATTCCCACGCGCGCCTGCCCAGCGCGTACCGGTACTGCTCGACCAGGTGGAAGCAGCCGTCAGCCTCGGCGATGACCAGCGAGAAGTCCGTCTTGTCGACGACGCCGTAGGTCGCGACCGATCCATTCGCCTGCACGAAGGTGTCCTCACGGACCCGCATCCAGTTGTTCTCGTACACCGTGGTGCTGCTGAGCCGCCGCGGCTCGGTCAGGTCGGGGTGCTCTGCTGCCATCTGGGCAGTATGGGTCAGCACGCGCAGGGTGTTCGGCCCGGCCCGCGGCCCTACGCTGAGCGCGATGTCCGCCGCCCCGCCTCCGCCGTACGCCTACCTGGGCGGGGTGCTGGCGACCGATTTGGCCGAGACGGTCGACCTGCAGGAGCATCCGGAGGTCCTCGATCGCGGGGGCTGGTGGGCCGTATTGGCCACCTTCGAGGGAACGATCACCGGCTACCGCTTCGATCGCGTCCGCCGCACCCCGCTGCCGGTCCCCGCAACGACCTGGCGGGGCCCGGCCCGGGATTGCTGGCAGACCTCTGTCGATCGGGCCGGGTACCTGAACGGGGTGCATCGCATCCGCCGGCTGATCGAGGCCGGCGAGGTGTACCAGGTCAACCTCTGCAGGCTGCTGTCCGCACCGCTGACCGGCCAGCCTGATCCACTGGCACTCGCGCACCTGTTGGCCGTCGGGAATCCGGCGCCGCACCAGGGCGTGTTGCATCTGGGCGGACGCTGGGTGGTCACGGCGTCGCCGGAACTGTTCCTCGCACGGACCGGCGACGTACTCAGCTCGTCACCGATCAAGGGCACCACCATGCCCGGAGAACCCTTCGCCGACAAGGACTTTCCGGAGAACATCATGATCACCGATCTGGTCCGCAACGACCTCGGCCGGATCAGCCGGCCGGGCTCGGTCCAGGTCACCGAGCTCCTCGAACGTCAGGAACACCCCGGGCTCGCGCATCTGGTGTCGACGGTGCGGTCCGAGTTGGCACCCGGACGCGGCTGGGCCGACATCCTGGCGGCGACCTTCCCGCCAGGCTCCGTCACCGGAGCACCGAAGATCCGTGCGATACAAGCGATCTCGAATCTGGAGCCGGTGCCGCGCGGCCCCTACTGCGGGGCCATCGGGTACATCGACGCCGACACCGCACGCGCCGAACTGGCGGTGGGCATCCGCACCTTCTTCACCACCCCCGCCCCAGGACCCGAGGGCGAGCAGATGCTGCATTTCGGCACCGGTGCCGGCATCACGTACTCCTCCGACCCTGCGGCGGAGTGGGCCGAGACCGAGCTCAAGGCTGCCCGGCTGATCGACCTGGCCAGCGGCCGGGCGCTCCCCGGTCGCTGACCGGGGAGCGGCGCGAACCTCGTCAGTCCTTGCCCAGCACCTGACTGTCCGGGATGGTGCCCGGCGAACCGTCCGCGGTGACGGTGGCGGCGCCCACGACGACGACGTCCCGACCGAAGGTCCAGTCGCCCTGCACGGTGAGCGAGTCACAGCGGGCCAGTGACGGCGCTCCGTAGGGAAAGCGCGCGTCGAAGTCGTTCACCAGCTTGTACGGCTTGTCCAGATCGACCAGCGGCGCTTCCGTCCGCTCGGGGATCAGCCGGACCTGCGCGCCGTCGGCCACCTCATACGCGTCGGAGCGCAGCACCAGCAGGTCGCTGGTCGCCTTCACCGGCAGGAACCGCGATCGATCGACCTCGATCGCCCCGGCACCATCGAACACACCGATGGCGGCACCCATTGCTGTCTCGATCTGGATCACCTCGGGGCTGGACGGATCCGCCGGATCGACGGTCTTGACGTTCCGGATGATCGGCAGGCCGAGCACCCCGTCGTTGGCCTGCAGGACCGCGTCCAGCGCCGTCAGATCCAGCCAGAGATTGTTCGTGTTGAAGTAGCGGTGCCGATTGATGTCGCCGAACGCCTCGGCGTCCTCCGGCCTGGTCTGCGCCGACTCCCGCAGCACCAACTGCCCGTCGCTGATCCGCCGTGCGAGATGGCCGCCCTTGCGGTCGGCGGCGGTCCGCCGGCAGTACTCCGCGGCGAACGGGCTGCCGGACGCGGCGAACCAGGCGGCGAGCCGCGGATCGGGCCGGGCGCCAAGGTTGTCCGCGTTGGACCCGAACAGGTAGCGGTACCCCTTGTCGAGCAGTGTGCGGAGCAGGCCCGACGCATCCAGTGCTGTGTAGATGTCGCCGTGCCCTGGCGGGCACCACTCCAGGCTCGGGTCCTTCGGCCAGCGCACCGGCGTCAGGTCGTCCGAGCGGAGTTTCGGCTCACGGTTCTGCAGGAAGTCCAGCGGCAGGCCCTCGACCGGGAGTTCCGGATGCGCGGACAGCGCATCGAGGGTGTCCTGTGAGGTGCGGAAACTGTCCATGAACACGACGGGCAGCGGGACCCCGTACTGCGCCCGCAGGGCCAGCACCTGCTCGGCGATGATGTCGAGAAAGCTCTTGCCGGAACGAACTTCGAGCAGGGACTTGGCGCGGTCCATTCCCATCGAGGTGCCGAGCCCGCCGTTGAGCTTGACGACGGCCGTCACCGCGAGCGCCGCCTTCGCCGCGTCCGGGTCCTCGTCGAGGTCGTCCAGCCGGGGCAGCTCCGTGACCGGCTCGAGGTCAGATTCGGCCAGCAGTCCGGTTTCTCCCGATTCGAGCACTCCGTACGAATGGGCGAACACCGCGATTGCTCTCGGGTGCACTCCGGCCTCGGTCATCAGGTCACGTGCCTGTTGCAGTCCGTTGCTCGTCATGCGCGAAATCGTAGGGCAAACGGTGGCGACGCCCCGGGCAGGTTCCAGGGGGTGCGACTCGTACCGAGCGGGATTTCGCCGAAATGCCCTGCACGACGCGCTGTGTCATGTCCCGACATTCTGTGATGTCATCGGCCAGGTCGATTCGGGCGTCACAACTCCCGGCCGGCCCCCCTGACGTGCTCGAAGATCAGGTTCGTCTCAGTCAGCGCCACCTCGGGATGCGCGGACAATTCGTCGACGACGAATGTCCGCAGTGCCGCTGAATCCGTCGTGGCCACGTCGAGCAGGAAATCGTCGGCACCGGCCAAGAAGTAGATGTTGCGCACCTCCGGTCGCAGTCGCATGCGATCGGTGAACAGTTGCATGCGGTCGCGGGCACCCGCCCGCAGCCTGACCGCGATCATCGCCTGCAGCGGAAGGCCGATCGCGTCTGGATCGAGGTCGGCGTGGTAACCGCGGATGACGCCCGACTCACGCAGTGCACGAACTCGGCCCAGGCAGGTCGACGGGGCGATCCCCACCTCGGCGGCCAGCGCATTGTTCGCGATCCGCGCGTCACGGACCAGGACAGCCAAAATCCGGCGATCGATGCGGTCGAGCGGAATACGGCCCGACTCGGCCGCGGCGCTTCTGTCCATCGGCAAAGACCTGTCGAGAGCCCGAACATTCTTCTCCGGCGAGCGCCTATAAAACGGTGGAATTGAAGATTCGTCGGACATGCCCCCACTCTATCGAATCTTTGTCGCTTCCATTCCAGTATCAAGATCAAAAGTTCATACTGAACGGAATCAGGAGCCGCCCGGCACCCACCGCCCACGACATATGGAGCCCAGCATGCGCATCGGTGTCCCCCGTGAGGTCAAGAACCACGAGTACCGGATCGCACTGACACCCGCCGGGGTCCACCAGCTCGCACTGGCCGGCCACGACGTCGTGATCGAGGCCGGCGCCGGTGCCGGTTCGCTCATTCCCGACGCCGACTTCGTCGCGGCCGGCGCCAAGATCATCGACTCGGCGGACGAGGTCTGGGCCACATCCGAGATGGTCCTCAAGGTGAAGGAACCGGTGGCGAGCGAGTATCACCGGCTCCGCGAGGACCTGGTGCTGTTCACCTACCTGCACCTGGCGGCCGATCGCGCGCTGACCGATCAGCTGATGAAGGCCGGGACGACGGCCATCGCGTACGAGACGGTGCAGCTTCCCGACCGGTCGCTCCCGCTGCTGGCACCGATGAGCGAGATCGCCGGACGGCTGGCAACTCAGGTGGGCGCGTACCACCTGATGCGTAACGAGGGCGGGCGCGGCGTGCTGCTCGGTGGCGTGCCCGGTGTCGTCAACGGCAAGGTCACCGTCCTCGGCGGCGGCGTCGCGGGCGCGCACGCCGCGAGCATCGCCCTCGGGATGCGGGCTGACGTCACCATTCTGGACCTGTCGCTGCCCACCCTGCGCCGCCTCGACGCGCAGTTCAACGGGGCCGTGAAGACCGTTGCCTCAACACCTTTCAGCATTGCCGAGGCCGTGCGCGAGTCTGACCTGGTGATCGGTTCGGTGCTGGTGCCGGGCGCGAAGGCGCCGAAGTTGGTCTCCAACCAGCTGGTGTCGGAGATGCAGCCCGGGTCGGTGCTGGTGGACATCGCCGTCGACCAGGGCGGCTGCTTCGCCGACTCGCGGCCGACCACACACGACGATCCGACGTTCAAGGTCCACGAGTCGGTGTTCTACTGCGTGGCGAACATGCCCGGCGCGGTACCGCGGACGTCGACCTTCGCGCTGACCAACGCCACGCTGCCGTACGTGTCGGCCGTCGCGGGATTGGGCTGGAAGAAGGCGATCTCGCTCGACCATGCCCTCGCGGCCGGGCTGAGCACCCACCGCGGCGCGGTCACCAACCTGCAGGTCGCCAAGGCGCACGACCTGGAGTCGGTGGACCCGTACTCGCTCGTCGGCTGACAGCAGACCTGCGGTCGCCGATGGTCCGCTTTTGCCGATGATCATGCGGCCCAGCACGCGACACGCCGACAACACGCCCGCGAACTTGTGCTGGGCCCCATGATCACCACGGAAACGGTGCCGCCCGGGGCAGCGCCGTCCACGGGCCGGTCAGGCGAGCGCGGCGTCCAGGGTGATGTCGACGCCGGTCAGCGCCTTGGACACCGGGCAGGTCTCCTTGGCGTTTTCGGCGGCCGCGAGGAATCCGGCCTCGTCGAGTCCCTCGACCACGCCCCTGACCTTGAGTGCAATGCCGGTCAGCCGGAGGCCACCGGCGGGATCGGGGCCGAGGCTGACCTCCGCATCGGCGACGAGCGACTTGGGCGTGCCGCCGGCCTTCGCGATGACGCCGGACAGCTGCATGCAATAGCAGGATGTGTGTGCCGCGGCGATCAATTCCTCGGGACTGGTGACGCCCCCAGCCTCGTCCGCTGTGCGCCGTGGGAACGACACATCGAAGGTGCCGGCGCCGGAGCTGACCAGTTGGACCTTGCCGGAGCCGTCGTTGAGGCCACCGTTCCATTCGGTGTGCGCGGTGCGTGTGGGCATGCCATCTCCTTGCGATCGGACGTGCGTGTGGGGCCGCCCGTTGAGCGGCCGCTGGTGCATCCGTGGCCAAGATAGCCGTGTCGTCGAGACACTCGCGGCGGCCCCATCGGTCGTGGTCCGACTCCCACTCACTTGTCCGGCTTGTCCGCTTCCGTTGTCCCGCAGTCGAAGTGATCGTCGCTTGACGCTGCCGGTGCCGGTGCCGGCGTCAGGGTCCGGACCGCGGCCTCGAAGGCGGTCATCGGGACGTCTGTCGCCGGGGCGGTCGGGACCATGGTCGGCGGCGTCGCCGCGGTCGGCGGCGCTGTGCCGGTCGCCGTGTCCCCGGACGGCGGGGTCGGGCATTCGTTCGGGGTGTCGGTCGTCGGGTTGGTGGTCGCTGCTGGGGCGGTGGTCGATGCTGGGGCGGTGGTCGATGCTGGGGCGGTGGTCGGAGTGATGGGCACGGACGCCGTGCCGGCGGTCGTTCCGGTGCTCATGGCGGTCGAGTTGGATGCTGTCGCGGTAGCGGTCGACGGCGTCACGGTCGTCGACCGAATCTGATCCGGCGGGGAAGCGACTGAAGCGGCAGTCGTCGAGGGGACGGCCGGTGGCCGGGTCGTCGGGGATGGGATCGTCGATGTCGTCGCGGCTGAGGACCGCGGCGGCGGGGATGAGGCCGTGGATGCGGGTGTGGAAGTTGCTGCCGATGAGCGTGACGGTGCCCTGGACGTCGACGGCACGGCCGACCCGCCGGCGGCTGACGACACGCTCGCACGGCTTCTCGGCGCTGACGTGGTCGGTGCTGACGTGGGCGGCGCTGAAATCGTCGACGCGGTGGTTGCCGAACCAGCGGTGGTCGGAACCGCCGACGGCCGCGCGGTTCTCGGCGCGCTCGATGAAACGACCGGGCCGGCCGGCGGCGCGGCGTAGCCGCCCCGTGGCGTGAACCGGAACGCCGACTCCACCGGAGCCCCGCCGCCGACAGATGTCGTGCTCCAATACCGATGCACCGTCGGGTCGGCATCCCCCCGGGCCAGCCGGACCACGTGCACCGGATATCCGACCCAGGATGCCTCCAGGATGTACCGCTCTCCCCCGATGGTCCCGAGATACACCGCGACATGTCCTGGGAAACCGACAATGTCGCCCGGCAGCGCGCGGTCCCACCCGACGGAAACCCCGGCCCGGCGTTGTGAAGCCGAGTCGCCGGGGATGGTGAATCCGGCATGGCCCAGCACGTAGGCGCTGAGACCGGAGCAATCGAAACCGATCTCGTGCCCGCAGCTGTTGTACTGGCCGCCGCCGCGACGACATCCGTTGTCGGGACCGGCTCCCGAACCGCCGCCACCCCAGACGTACGGCATGCCCAATGCCGCGAACCCGGCCCGCAGGCCGCGCGCGACGGCGGCGTTCGGGACGGTGATCGTCCGACCGGCGATCGCCCGGTCCACATAACGGTTGTCGGGAACCGCGATCGTGACCGGCGACGTCCCCAGCGCAGGCAGACCGCCGCCACCGAAGTACCGGGCGAAGAGGAAGAAGAAGTTGCGGTTGCCGTAGGACGAGCAGGCGTCACCGACGCCGGGATAGGCGGCCAACGAGGCGGCGTTCGGCTGGTACGGGGTGTAGTTGTACAGCGATGCGGTCGCCGTGTTCACGATCGTGACAGGCGCCGAGCCGCAGCCGGATTCGACCACGTTGTAGAGGACGTCGGCGGTCTGGCCCGCCCGGTAGTGGTAGCGCTCAGGGTCGAGCCGGTAGCGCGCCCACTGTTTCGCCATGCCGTACGCCTGAGCGAACAGCCCGGCATGGGCGGGGTCGCAGGCCGCCGTGCCGCCGGGTCCGGTGTCCGGGCAGTGCCAACCCCACGCGGCGTCGTAGGTCGACGCGGAAGGGTCGGTCCGGTCGAGCAGTCGTGACTCCTTCTGCAGGGTCACCAGCATGACCTGCGGGTTTACCCCGCACGCCCTGGACACCTTGCCGATGATCGCGGCGGCGGTGTCGGCCGCGGCGCCCCGGAATTCGCTGCAGTACCGATCGGCCGGCTGATCGGTCGTGGCAACCCGTACCGCGCGGAGACAGGAAGGGCCGAAACAAGCGGCGCCCTGTTGGTCGATGAACTCTGAGATCTGTTGATCCGTCATGCTTGTCGTGTCGTAGAAGGCGGCATCGGAGATGATGTTGCCGGCGTCGAACATCAGATCGGCCGAGCTCACAAAACGTGCACCGAACGGCTCCGGCACCGCCGTGTGCCCCGCTGACACCATCACCGGCACCATGATCGAAGGCGCCGAGACCCGGGATGGGGCGACCTCGGACGGCACGACCTGGGCGGGCGAGATGTGCACTGGGTCAAGGGCAGCCGTGTCGGCGGCCAGTTCGAACCGGCTATCCTCCGCAACAGCCCGGCCGACACCAGCCAACCCGGGGCCGGAACCCGCCGCCGGAAGCAACCCGGACGATCGGTCGGCGGCGGGAACGCCCTGCCCCAGCGGGATCGCGGCGATCAGCAGGGCCACCGCCAGCATGGTGGCAAGCCGCACCCACGTCCAACGGCGCGGCCATCGGTCGCCCGCAGCGGCGAGCGGAGACGCCAAGTCATTCGGCAGCTGCGGTGATCTCGGCGCGCCGGAAGCGCGGTGCCGACCCCTGCTGGATGGTGTCATCGCGGGCTGTCTCCCTCACGCGATCGGCCGAGAAGTCCTGAACGACGGAATGTCTGATGGAGCGGCGCCCGGCAGTCCCCGGACGGACCGCAGGGCCCGACGGCGAGGGGGGTATCGGCGTCGGGCCCTGCGGCATTTCCATGGTTGGTCTTGTCCTTCACTCACCAGCCGAGCTGAGGAGCAGTCGGGCGGCCCGCCCCCAACGAGCGGGCCGCTCGAGCTGTCATCGCTTCGTCACGGACCGGTCGTGAAGCTCCAGGTCGTCGCCGGGAGCGGATTCCCGGCAGCATCCCTGATCCCGGTGGAGAGCCGAGCGGTGTAGACGGTGTTGGCCGCCAACGTGATGCTCGGGTTGACCGTCACGACCCGGGTGGTCGCGTTGTACGACACCACCGAGGTGACGAGGGTTCCCGTTGCCGTGGTGCCCAGGCGCACGGTGGCGTTCGCGGCCGTCATGGTCGCTGCCTGCATCGCCTCACTGAACGTCGCGGTGACGTTGGCAGTGCGACTGACGCCGGTGGCGTTGACACCTGGGGTCCTGGCGGTGACGGCCGGAGCCGGTCCGGTCAGGAAGGTCCAGGTCGTCGTCGCCAGCGGGTTGCCGGCTACATCCCTGATCGCCGTTGCGCCGCCGGTCACCGTCACCGTGTAACGGGTGTCGTTGGCCAGGTTGGCATTCGGATTGAGGATCCACTGGTTCGTGGTCCCGTTCCGGGTCACCACCGCGCCGATCAGTGCGTTGGTCGCGGTATTGCGCAACGTGAACGTCGTCCCGCTGACCCCGTTGACCGCCTCACTGAAGGTGGCCGTGATGTTGTTCGCCGCCGCGACCGCCGTGGCATTGACCGCAGGGGTCCGTGCCGCGATGGTCGGCGCAGGGCCGGTCAGGAACGTCCAGCTGGTGGAAACCAGCGGAACGTTGGTCAGGTCCCTGATTGCTGCGGCGCCGCCGGCCAGCCTGACCGTGTACCTGGTGTCCGGCAGCAGGTTCGCCGTCGGATTGATGGTCAGGATCCTGGTGGTGGCGTTGAACGTCACAGCTGAGGGCACCAGGGTGCCTGTCGCTGTCGTTCCCACCCGGATGGTGGCCGTGGTCGTGCTGAACCCGGTGATCGCCTCGCTGAACGTCGCGGTCGGGCTGACCGTGACGGCCTGGTTCACGGCGTTGTTCGTCGGGGTCACCGCGGTCACCGTCGGCGCCGGATTGGCGGCGGCGACTCCGGTCCCGGTGAGGGGAACCGAACGGGGGCTGCCGGTTGCGTTGTCGGTGACCACGAAGGTCGCCGACCGCGCACCCGCGACCGTCGGCCGGAAGGCGATGCTGGTGGTGCAGCTGGCACCCGCCGCCAGCGTCACACCGCACGTGGTGGGGCCGAGAACGAAGTCACCGGCATTGGTTCCACCCAGGGTCCGGCTGGTGATGGTCAGCGGACCGTTACCCGAGTTGGTCAGCGTGACGAGCTGACCGGCCGTCGTGACTCCGACGGTGGTGTTGGCGAAGGCCCGCCCGGCAGCCGGCGACAGGGTCGCCACCGGTGTCGGAGCAACCGGCGTCACGGTGTTGGAGAGGGCCGAGAATGCACCCGTACCGAATGCATTCGTCGCCGCCACTCGCAACTGATACGCCGTGCCGTTGGTCAGCCCGTTGACCGTTCCGCTGGTCGCCGTTTCATCGGTCACCAGGCTGGTGACGGTGGTACCGCCGGCTGTCGGAACCGCCTGGATGGTGAAGCCGGTCAGCGTTCCGGCCGGCGCCGTGAAGTTCACCGTCGCGGAGCCGCTCGTCGCGGTTGCGGTACCGATGACAGGTGCTGCCGGCGGCGCCACCGTGACGGTGCCGTCCGTGAACTGCAGCGTCTCGATGTTGCGCAGGGTGTCGGTGCCATCGGTTGCAGTGCCGCCGCTGTGCGTGACGGTGATGGCCGCCAGGTTGCCGTTCGCGGCCGGCACCGCAGCGATGTCGTAATCCGCCACGGGTCCGGAGAACAGTGCGGTATCCGTTCCGGCTGTGCCGGTGAGGATTTCGCGCACCGCCACGATTTGTCCGGGGTTCACCGTTCCGGCGAACACCGCCTGCTGCAGGGTCGGTCCGGTCAACGTGCCGGTGGCCGTCCGCTGGTACTGGCTGGTCATCGCACTCTGGCCGGCACCCTCGACGCTCGCCGAGCCGATTTCCGGACCGCTGCCGTCGGGGTTGGTCCGAACACTCAACCGAACGCTGACATACCTGTCACCGTCGATGATGTCGTCGGCGCCGCGACCTTCGATCAGGTCGTTGCCACCGCCGCCGAGCAGGATGTTGCCTGCACCCCAGACGTTGCCGGTGAGGATCGGGCAGTCACCCGAGGCGGACTGCGCAACCACTCCGGCCAGCGGGGTGCTGAGCGCGGGCAGCAGCGGGTCGAGGCCGGCAAAGCTGTTGACGCCGTTCTGGTCCAGCACGTCACAGCCGATGAAGCCGCCGCCGCCGACCTGTTCCGGGACGATGTCGTCGCCGCGGAGGATGTCGTTCAGCTTCCAACCGGACAGCGCCTCCACCTCGTTGTACTTGTCCCGTACGCCCACCTGGAGGATGTCCAGCGGAGCGATCGGCAGCGCGAGGTCGGCGTCCTGGGCAAGATCTCCCTGACCGATCTCGAAGTCGAAACCAGATGCGCCGGCGACCTTTTCGATTCCGGAACCGGCAACACCGATGTCGTTGCCGCCCTCCATGTCGTAGTCGTCGTCGCCACCCTGACCGATCATGATGTCGGAGCCGGGCATCTGGGAGTCGTCGAGGAAGAACAGGTTGCTGCTGTCCCCGATCATCAGGTCGGGTTGGTCGCCGCCCTCTTCCCAATCGTCCCCGCTGTCGCCGAGTGCGGCGTCCAGACTCTGTCCCAGGTAGATGAAGTCGTCGCCGGCCCCACCGAAGGTTTCATTGGCGTTGGCGCCACCGTTGGTGAAGTCCTTCCCGTCGCCGGCCATGATGATGTCCAGACCGGGACCGGCGTCGATCGCGTCGTTGCCCGGACCACCCTTGGGCACATCGTCGCCACCGAGGTCGGTGATGATGTCATCGCCGTCGCCGCCGAGCGCCACGTCAGCACCGGCACCGCCCTCGATGAAGTCCCGGCTCTCGGCACCCCAGAAGGTGTCGTTGTCGTTGCCGCCGCGCATCCGGTCCACGCCGGACGTGCCGTTGTACACGGCCTGTCCGTTGATTCCGGGAGGATCGATCGTGTTGACCGCCCGGTACTGGATCGTGCCGTCCGGCTGGCGGATCAGCAGAGCCGACTCATTGCATTCCGACTTCGGGTCGTCGGCGACGGTGTTCCCGAAGGTGGTGAATCCTGCCGGGGTGCCGGCGAGGTTCGCCAACTGGAACTTGCAGTCCGCGGTCGCGAAGGCATCGGCCTTCAGGGTATGGACGTTGGTGTTGCGCATCATCATTTCGGCGAAGGAGTTGCCCTCGAGCTGGGCCCGCAGGTTCATGCCCGGGGTACGCGCGAGGTAGTAGAGCCGGTCGCCGTTCTGCAGGTCGGTGAGCTGATTCTCGAACACGTAGTTGAACGTCGTGCCGAGCAGACCACCGAACGGGTTGGTGTTCTCCGCGAGGCCACCGATCCAGAGGTCGACGGTGTCAAGTCCCGTCCTGGAGGTCGTCCCGTTGTTCGCCCAGTTGTCGACGCTGTTCATGAAGGCGGCGGCGTCGGTCGGCACATGCGCTTCTCCGAGCAGTGGGTTGACCAGTCGCTTGGCCGCGGCCCGCTTGGAGGCCAAGGTTGCCGGACCGTTGTCGGCCGTCTCGTCCGCGGTGGTCGCCGGATCATCGACGAGCTCACCATCCGGGCCGACGTTGGTGAGAATGGTCGGATGCCGGCCGTAGGCGGCGACGAAGTTGATCAGCGACTCCGGGTGCTTGAGGTTCTCACCGAAGTCGACCCAGCTGGCGTACGGGGCGAGCTGACCGTCATTGGTCGCACCGAAAATCTGCCGGCGCAGCACGTTCAGCGGCGGAATCCCCTCGGAACGCGCACGCGTCATGTTGATCGTGGCGAGATCGAGCGGAAGTCCCAGCAGGTTGTTCCGAAGGGTCTCGGTGACGAACTCGTCCAATTCGTTGCCGACCTGATCCGACATTCCCATGATGATGCTGCCGGCCGCTTCCTCGGCTGTCAGCTCTCCCGCCGACCCACCGTTGGTGTACTCGACCGGGTCGAGGAATCCATCCAGCAGGGATATGTCGTTGCTGGATCCGTCCTCGTTGGTCCGCGAGATGGTCTCGGTGAGCATCGAGTGGCCGAACCGGTAGACGGCGTGGGCGAACTCGGCGCGGACCGCCGGATTGAGGTCGGGCTGAGTGAAGGCGAACGGTTCGAACGGGTTGATCGCCGGCTGAACCTTGCGGGCGAACTCCTCGAACACGAGGTGCTGGTATTCCATCTCGGTGACGAACCGGGCCGCCTGGAAGAGTCGCTCGCCGTACTCGAACGTCGTCGCGCTGGTCGCCTGGTAGGCCGCCTGCAGCGAAGGGTTGTTGGCCAGCGTGGTGCTGATGTCGCCGACCAACCGGTCGTGTTCGGAGTGGAACACCTGGTGGATCGCGCTGAGTCCGATGTTCTCATTGCACCGGCCGTCACCGCAGGTGAAGTGCGCGTCGAGCAATTCGTTGTCGTAGGTTCCCGCCGGTGACGGCGTCGCGAGGCTCTCGCCGGCGGTGCTGTCCGCGTCCGGTCCCGTCGCAGTCGGCACCGCACTGTGCGCGATGTCGGTCAGGAACGGGGTGTCGAAATGCAGCGCGTTAGCCGGGACCGGAACCGGGTTGGTGAGGTTGCCCTCCACCGGTGCACCGGTGGTCATGTACTGCGGCATGCCGTTCGGGCCGGGAACGAAGTTGCCGTAGGCGTCGGCCACCAGCATCGGGATGTCGTCGACGTCCGCGTCGGTGAGCAGCAGACCGAGAACCTCGGCGGCCTGCTTCTTGGTCGTCGCCCAGGTGGAGATGCCGGCGTCCTGGGTGGCAGGTGCGTTCGCCGGAAGCTCGCCGCCGAGCAGCCGCCCGGTGGCGACCGGCCGGCCGCCGACGAGCTCGTACTCGCGCAGGAAGGCCTGGTGGGACGGGTGCGAGGTGTAGGTCTGGCTCTGGTCGACCCAGGGGGTGTCGGTGTTCTCGGCGTCCTGGACGTCGTCCGCGGTGCCGAGTTGGCCGTCGGGTCCGGGCTGGTTCTGACCGCGGGTCAGCACCATGAACCGCAGATTTGCGGGCAGGTCGTCGGCATTGCCCAAGACGTGGTCCTTGCCGGCGATCAACGGATCGTCGGCCTGCAGTGGCACGAAGACAGTGCCGCCGCCCTTCACGGTCTGGTCGACGCCGTGGTCGAAGAACTGACCGAAGAGGGTGAACAGCGAGTTGTAGGGCGGCGAGAGACCGACGTCGGTGGTGACGTTCGGGATGAACAGCGTCTCGTGCGACGGAGTGCAGTCCGGAGGAACCGCAGCGATTCCGGCGATCGGATCCGGGTCGGTCGTGCACGGAACCACACCGGTGTTGCCCTGGGTCCGCACGGGGAACCCGGCCGCCGCGATGGCTGCCGGGTTGGTGGAGGTCTGGTCGACGATCAGGTTGCTGATCACCCTGGGCTGGCTGTCGAACACGGTGTTGTCCTGCGACTTGTCCGCATACGACGACGGGCTCGGCGGCCCGAACAGCGGCGGGTTCGATTCGGCGGCGCTGAACACCGGGGTCGCAAGCCGCGGGAACACCACGTCGGCCGCTCCGTGTTTTTCTTGACCGGGCACCAGGTTGTTGCAGGAACCGTCGACCGTTCGCAGGCCGAATGACAGGAGCGGGCTGGCCAACTGGTTCGGGCCGGTGCCGAGCAGCGCCCCACACGGTCCGGTTGCGGTCGTCGTGTTGGCGACGTGCGCCTCGGCGACCTTGATCTGCTTGAGGATGTACGACAGATCGGAGGCCGTGATGGTGAATCCCTCGCCGACCGGGGCAGCGGCAGCGGGTGGCGCGACGAGCCCTGTTATGGGTATCGAGATCGCAAAGGCGACCAGCGCGGCCATGAATTTCTTTGCCTTCGGCATTGCGACCTCCGTGATGTGGCGCCGAGCGCAGGCACTCCCACCTGATGGGTGGTCATGATCTGGCGCAGCGATGAAAGTGGACCGGCACTGAAACCCGATGCCGGGTCGTTGCGGATTCTGCGTTCGGTCCGTCAAAGAAACGTAAAACGCTGAATGCGCTGCTTCCTCGGCGCGGAAGCCGGCCGGGAACCCGGTGGGGCCTGGCTCCCACCCCCTGTATTAGGGGTTCTTGCATGCCAGGCGCTCCCCTAGCGTCAGTGCTGTTCGGTGGTGCGACGGCGCTCCGGTCCGGAAGGGGGAACCGTGACGATCAGCCCGGTGCACGAGCCGGTCGGCACGGCAGCCAGCGGCGTCGCCGATGCATCGACAATCGTTGTGCCGCAGTCGCTTCTCTGCGTCAGGATGCTCGGATCGCTGGTTGTCCGGCGGGCCGACGGAACTGAGGTCCACCGCGGTGAGTGGCGAACGGGCAAGGTCATCGACCTGCTACGACTGCTTGCTCTCGCGGACGGTGAGCCGGTTGCGTCGAAGAGCCTCGTCGCGTCACTGTGGCCCGGCTCCGACCAACAACACGGAAATGCAAGCCTACGAACCGCGGCATCTCAGATTCGGCGAATCGTCGGGGGTGATCACGTCGAGCGAAGCCTTTCGGGTCTTCGTCTGCGCCATGCCTGGATTGACGTCACCGAATTCCGCCGATTAGCCACGCAGGCCCATCAATTAGCCGCCCTTGGTCACCACAATGCTGTGCGAATTGCCGCACGGGAAGCGTCCGAACTGTACAGGGGCGATTTCGGTGCCCATGACGACGGCGCGGAATGGGTGCAGTCCGAGAGGAACAGCCTCTCCGGCGCACACCAGGTGCTGCTCTGCGATGCTGCGGAGGCAGCCATCGAGCTCGGTCTCGGCCATGAGGGTGTCGACTTCGCCCGCCGGGCGACGACAGTCGATCCCTTCAGTGAACGAGCCACACGACTGCTGATGCGCGGACATGCGGCAGTCGGTGAGGTCTGCCTGGCGCTGCGCGAGTACGAGCGGTGCCGGCTACTGCTGGTCGACGAGCTCGGCATCGACCCGTCACCGCCGACCCGCGAGCTGCACCTTGCGTTGCTCCGAGGGGAGCACAGCGGCGCACCACCGATCCAGGAGCCCCTCGGTGCGGAACCACCTGCGGCACGTCCACGGCTGACCCCGCGACGCCTGACCTCACCCCCTCTCATCCCAGCCCCGCCAACCCCACCCCCGC
>NZ_JBRIIO020000020.1:0-117075 GCF_052976845.2 Nakamurella sp. GG22
CTCCGACTCAGCCCACGGTTGCCGAGTACCACGGACAAGCACGAATCGATATGCCAGGCTCGGCGCGCTGGTCGGCGACGGCGGGCTCGCCGAGGTTCGCGGCCGTGGACTGTGGGCCGGCGCCGAACTGGCGCCGCGGATCGGGCTGGGCAGGCCGATCAGTGAGGAACTGGCCCGGCGCGGGATCCTTGTCAAGGAAACCCACGAGACGACGCTGCGTTTCGCGCCGCCGATCGTGATCACCCGTGACGAGATCGACCACGCCGTCGACACCCTGGCCGCCGTGCTGTCCGAACGCTGACCTTGCTGGCCGCCGAGGCAGTCAGCTGCCTTCGCGGGCCAGGGCCAGGATCCGGGACGTCGCCCGCAGGTACTTCTTCCGGTATCCCCCGCGCAGCATCTCGGGCGTGAAGATCTGGTCCAGCGGCACCCCGGAGGCGCGCACCGGGATGGACCGGTCGTAGATCCGATCGATCAGCACTACCCAGCGCAGCGCGGCGGCCTGGCCGTCCAACGGCCGCACCGCACGCAGGTGGACGGTGCCGATGCCGTCCACCAACCGGCCGTACTTCGACGGGTGCAGGTCGGTCAGCCGCGCGGTGACGGCGTCGAACGAGTCAAGGCTCGCCGTCGCGGCCCCGCCCTCGCCGGCAGCGCGGGCCGCGACGACCAGCTCGTGGTCGGTCAGCGGCGGCGGCGCCTCGGCCAGTCCGGCGTGCCGATAGTCCGGGCCGTCGACCCGAAGGGTGTCGAAACGTGCCGCCAGCGCATGGATCTCGCGGCGGAAGTCCTCGGCCGCGAACCTGCCTTCACCGAGTTTGCCGGGCAGCGTGTTGGACGTCGCGGCCAGGTGCACACCGGACTCGGAGAGCTCGCCGAGCAGCCGGGTCATCAGCATGGTGTCGCCGGGGTCGTCGAGTTCGAACTCGTCGACGGCCAGCAAACGGTGTCCGCTCAACCGGCGAACGGTCTCGCCGAACCCGAGCGCCCCGACGAGATGGGTGTACTCGACGAAGGTGCCGTACGCCTTGGGTCCAGGAACGGCGTGCCAGAGCGAGGCCAGCAGGTGGGTCTTGCCAACGCCGAACCCGCCGTCGAGGTAGTAGCCGCCACCGGCCGGCGTCGACTTGCGGAACAAGCCCTTGCGCGGCGGCGAGGCGATCCGCGCCGCGAACTCGGACAGCGCCACCACGGCGGCGCGCTGGCTGGGCTCATCCGGGGCGGGAATGTAGGTCTCGAAACGGACCGCGTCGAACCGGGGCGGCGGCACCAGCCCGGTGATCAACTCATCCGGGCCGATGACAGGATCGCGGTCGACCAGCTGGATCACGGACACGAGGATTGAGAGTAGAGCGGGCCGGACGTCACTCCGAACCGCCTCCCGGATCGGCGTGGTACGGATGGGGGGTGCTCCCGGAGACCCCGACACCTGATGACGTCCCCGACCTCGGCATCGACCGCAACTCCGGACCCGCTGTGGGCGAGTTGCCGAGCGGGCCCGGCGCGGACGACGAACTGGCCGCGCTCTACGCTTGGCCGCCACTCCCGGACCCCGTCTCCGGAGGGACCTCGGCAGATCCGTGGAAAGCCAGCCCCAGGGTGGTCCGGGCGAACATGATCGCGTCGCTGGACGGCGGCGCCACCCTGAACGGCCGATCGGGTGGGCTCGGCAATCCCGCCGACGAGCATCTCTTCGCCCTGCTGAGAGACCTTGCCGACGTCATCCTGGTGGGTGCGGGCACCGTGCGCGCCGAGGGGTACGGCGGGATCCGGCTCCCGTCGGAGCGGGCGGCGCGGCGCCTGCGCTGGGGTTTCGGCGCCGAGCCGCCGCCGATCGCGGTGGTCACCGGCCGGGGGCTGGACCCGGGTTCGCCGCTGTTCGTCGACACCAGGACGCCGCCCATCGTGATCACCACGGAACAGGGCGCCGACACCGTCCCGGCCGGTGTCCGGGTCATCGTCGCCGGCACCGACCGGATCGACCCGGCCGTTGCTATCGACGCCCTCGCCGGGTTGGGGCTCCGGCGGATCCACTGCGAAGGTGGGCCGGCCCTGCTGGCCGCCTTGGCCGCCGGCGGCCTGCTGGACGAGTACTGCCTGACGATCGCACCGCTGATGCTCGGCTCACGCGCCGCTCCGGTCCTGCCGATCGAACTGCAGGATCCGCTGGGCTGGGAACTGGTCACCGCCGCCGTGTCCGGCAACCACCTGTTCACCCGGTATCGGAAGATCCCGCGGTGATGTCCCGGCAGAGCTCCCGCGGAACACAGCGCGGACGGCCCGTCATGTCGCTGGCCTCAGTGTCATCGACCGCAGTGTCATTTGCCGCAGTGTCATTTGCCGCAGTGTCATTTGCCGCAGTGTCATTGCTGTTGGCGGGCTGCACCCTCGGCCCGTCGGAGCGGCCGCCGCTGGCCACCTTCGGCGCGGCGCCCTCCACCAGCACGGCGACGGTCCCGGAGAGCACCCCGGTGGGGCCGGGCGGAACGGGCAGGCAGGCCGATCCGATCCGCTGGGAGCCGTGCAGCGATGTGAGTCCGGTGGACCGGGAGAGCGGGCTGAGGTTCACCGTCGACTGCGCCGCCGTGCTGGTCGACCGCACCGGAGTCAGCTTCACCGACCAGGCGATCCATGTGGCCAGGGCACGCGCGGCCGGCGTCGCCGAGGACGCGCCGGCGGTCGTGGTGCTGTCCGGTCCGCCCGGCGCGAACGGCCGGGACCGGGTCGCTTCCGTGGCGGCGGGACTGTCGGAGGCGGTTCGGGAGCACTTCGCGGTGGTGACCGTCGACCTCGCCGGTACCGGGCAGTCGGCGCCCATCGACTGCCTCTCCGGCTACGACACGGCGTCCCTGGCCAGTCTCGGTGCCGACCCGGCGGCACCCGGGGCCGCGACGGCCATCGCGGAGCTGTCCCGGTCGTTGACCTTCGAGTGCGGGGATCTGGCCGGGCCGGAGCTGTCTCTGGTGAACAGCACGACCGCCGCGGACGATCTCGACGCACTGCGCTCGGCGCTCGGCCAGGAAAGGTTGACGCTCATCGGGCAGGGCTTCGGCGCCACCCTGGGAGCGGTGTACGCGGATCGGTACCCGGGCCGCGTTGAAGCCGCCGTGCTGGACGCACCGAACGATCCGTTGGATGAGATGGACGTCACCGCAACGGATGTCGCGAATTCCGCAGAGCTGGCGCTGGACGACTTCGCGGCCCGTTGCCCGTCGTTCAGCGGCGGCTGCCCGCTCGGCGCCGATCCACGGGCGACCGTCGAACAGGCGATCAGCACGCTGGACGCCCGGCCCGGCGCCGGGCCGGGCGCGGGCAGCACCAACGGCGGCAGCGTGCTGCTGACAATGCTGCTGACGCTCGGCGACCCGGACAGCTGGCCCGCCCTCGCCTCGGCCATCGCCGCGGCCGCTGACGGCAACCCCGCCCCCATCGGTCAACTGCTGGAATCGGCCCTCGGTCTGCAGCAGGGCTCAACCTGGCTCAACGCGGCGATCATCTACGGCTGCAACGACGGCGCCCTGCGGATCTCGCCCGACCAGCTGTCGGCGGCGGTGGAGAAGGCGCGGGTCACGGCGCCGTTGTTCGGTCCGTACACCGTCGGGCTCACCGGTCTCTGCTCGTCGTGGCCGGCAGCGGAGGCCGCGCTCGGCGCCGTCAAGGCAGCAGGCGCGGCACCGATCCTGGTGGTCGGGTCCGTGCGGGATCCGCTCGCGCCGTACGAACAGGTGAGGTCACTGAGCGGACAGCTCGCGTCCGCGACCCTGATCAGCTGGCAGTCCGGCCGGCACGGCAGCTATCCCGCGAGTGCCTGCGTCACTGCGGCGGTCGACGCGTATCTGTTGAAGCAGGAGCTGCCCGGGGCGGGGACGCTCTGCCCGCCGTGACCGGCCGCCGGGGCGGCCCTGGATGGCGGCGGACGGCGTGGTGCGGGTCCGCTGTCGGTGGCCGGTCGTAGTGTGCCCGGCATGACCGCGTCGACGACCGCCGCCGGTCCTGCCGAGTTCCGGCGGGCCGTCGCCCGGCTGGACGTCGCCCGGGTCCGTGCGGAGGTCGAGCTCGGGCCGTTGCCGGCCCCCGCGAGATTGGCGCCGTGGAGTCATGCCCTCTCCATCACCCTCTATCCCGCCGGGAGCGACGAGGAGATGGCCTCCGGGCGGATGATCCTGCTGTTCGATCCCGATGGGGTCGACGCATGGGGCGGTTCCCTGCGGGTCGTGGTGTTCGCCACCTGCGAGCTGGACACCGAGATAGCGGTGGATCCGCTGCTGCCGGAAGTCGCGTGGAGCTGGCTGACGGAGTCGCTGGACGCATCGGGGGCCGGATACAGCGCTCTGGGCGGCACCGTCACGGCCACCTCGTCGACAAGATTCGGCGACATCGCAGGCCCGCAACGTGCCGACGACCTGGAAGTTCGGGCGTCGTGGACGGCGGACGAACGCACCGACCTCCACCTGCAGGCCTTCGCGGGGTTCCTGTCCGTTGCGGCCGGGCTGCCGCCAGAAGGAGTGACTTTGATCCAGGGGTCAGATCCGTCCGGAGTCAGGTGAGAGGGATCGGACGAAATGGACTGGTCGTTTCGGGTGCTTGACCACGGACGGCCGTAGGGCAGACACTAGCTGTGACAACGGAACGACTCGTACCCCGGAGCGGCCTGCAGGCACCACGGTGGACCGCCTGCCGTTCCGGGAAATTGTGACGCCGGGCTGCGGCTCGGCCGGTTGGAGGAACGTCCCGTGAGCAACTCGGCTGTTGGCGTGAGCGGCGGGGCACTCGGCACCAGCCCGCCGCGACGCTCGGAGGACGGCCTGACCGCCGGTCTGCTGCCGGCGCAGCGCTCCCCCCTGCGTGATGGACCCATCACCCCGCTGCGGATGGCGACCATTCTGGTCGTCGATCCCGACCGCAGCACCCGCGATCCGCTGCGCACGAGCCTGACCGAGATCGGCCTCGGCCGGATCATCGAGGCGTCGTCCGTCGCCGGTGTCGAAGACCTCGTCGGCCGCCAGGTCGCCGGCGACCTGGCCCTGGTGAGCCTTGCCCTCGGCGGCGACGCCGGCCGGGTCGTCCACGTTCTTCGGGAGTCGGGTTGGCCCCGGGTCATCGCGCTGGCACCGACGGCCGACATCGGTCCGGTCATCGACGCTGTCGGCGCGGGTGTGAGCGGTGTGCTGATCGGCCGCCGGGCCAACTCCTCCGCGTCCAGCATCCCGAGCAGCATCCACGAGTTGTCGAGCCGGGAGATCGAGGTCATCCGGCTCGTCGCCGACGGCCGGTCCAACAAGTGGATAGGCGAGCAGCTGTCACTCTCGGCGCTCACCGTGAAGAGCCATCTCGCCCGGATCGGCCGCAAGCTGGGCACCGGCGACCGGGCGCACATGGTGGCGCTGGCGATGCGTGCCGGAGTCATTTCCTGAACGACGGCGCCACACCACGCGGTGGCGGAGGCGACTTCCGTCGTCGCGGCGCGATAGGTTCCGCTGATGTCCGACACCGGTGATCGACACGTCGGCGTGCCCGACGTCCAGCCGGACGACTCGCCGGACGCCATCCAGGTACCGCCCGACGGCATCGACGAGCCGGTCAACGGGGCCGTCGACGACGACGCTCCCATCGCGATTCCACTGCTGATCCCGAGCGGACCGGTGGCCGGTCCGATCGTCGACCACACCGAGTTGCGCGAGTGGGCCACCCGGCTGGCGGAACCCGGCGGCCCGGTCGCGATCGATGCCGAGCGGGCCTCCGGCTTCCGTTACGGCTCCCGTGCCTATCTCGTCCAACTGCGCCGTCCCGATATCGGCACCGCCCTGATCGACCCCATCCCGCTCGGTGATCTCAGCGTGCTGGACGAGCCGCTCGCTGAGTCGGAGTGGGTGCTGCACGCCGCCAACCAGGACCTGCCCTGCCTGGCCGAAGTCGGCATCCGCCCCCGCAGGCTCTTCGACACCGAACTGGCGGGCCGGCTGGCAGGGCTGCCGAGGGTCGGCCTCGGTCCGCTCGTCGAGCAGATGCTCGGTTTCCACCTCCGCAAGGGGCACGGCGCCGCGGACTGGTCGACCCGCCCGCTGCCGCAGGAGTGGCTGACCTACGCCGCTCTCGATGTGGAGGTGCTGGTCGAACTCCGCGACGCGATGGAGGCCGAACTGATCCGTCAGGGCAAGCTCGAATGGGCGCACCAGGAGTTCGCGGCGATCCTGACCACCCCGCCGAGCCCGCCACGGATCGATCCGTGGCGCCGCACCTCGGGCATGCACCGGATCACCGACCGGAGGGCGCTTGCCGTCATCCGCGAGCTGTGGACCACCCGCGATGCGCTCGCCCGCCGGCGCGATGTCGCTCCGCACCGGATCCTGCCGGACTCCGCCATCATCGCGGCCGCGGTCAGCAAGCCCGCGACTGCCGCGGCACTCACCGCGCTCCCGGTCTTCTCCGGGCGGATGCAGCGGCGGAGCGCGGCGATCTGGCTGTCCGCGATCGGCCGCGCACTGGCGCTGCCCGCCGAGGAACTCCCCGTCGTCCGGCCGCCCGGCGACGGCCCGCCGCCACCGGCCAAATGGGCCTCGCGCGATCCGGCGGCCGCGGCCCGGCTGCAGGCCGCGCGCGGCGCGCTGGCCGAGCTGTCCGAACGGGTCGGTACGCCCGTCGAGAACCTCGTCTCGCCCGATGTCGTGCGGCGGATCCTGTGGACGCCACCTGACGACTCCGGGGGTATCGCGCGGGCTCTCGCGGACCGCGGCAGCCGCCCGTGGCAGATCGAACTGACCGCACGACTGCTCGCGGCAGCGCTAAATGCCGGCGTCGTCGGTGCTCCGGCAGGTCAAGTTACTGGCCAGTAACATTCGGAGTACGATGACCCGATGGCCCCTCGACGTGCCGAGGGTGTGTCCGGCCCGAGAGAACTCCGCGGCAGGGACGACAGCACCCGTTCGCCGTTCCGAGCAGCCACCGTTCATGCCCGGCAGACGAGAGGGAGCAGTCCGTGAGTGCAGCGGCACCAGTTTCATCGGGAACGATTCCAGCGGGACGGGCGTCAGGGCCGGCCGGTGACCGCCCACCGGCGCCCAGCGCCCGAACGCTCCGTGACGTGGTCTTCGTCGAGGGTGTGCGAACCCCGTTCGGCAAGGCCGGCGAGAAGGGTCAGTATTGGCAGACCCGCGCCGACGACCTCATGGTCAAGGTGATCCGCGAACTCCTCCGCCGCCAACCCGGACTGCCGCCCGAGCGGATCGACGAGGTCGCCATCGCGGCCGCGACCCAGACCGGCGACCAGGGTCTGACGATCGGCCGAACCGCCGGAATCCTTGCCGGGCTGCCGAAGTCGGTGCCCGGCTTCGCGATCGACCGGATGTGCGCGGGGGCGATGACGGCCGTCACGACGGTTGCCTCCGGCATCGCGGTCGGCGCCTATGACGTCGTCATCGCCGGCGGTGTCGAGCACATGGGCCACCATCCGATGGCCGAGGGTGCCGACCCCAACCCGCGGTTCGTCGCCGACAAATTGGTCGACCCGTCCGCGCTGATGATGGGCTCCACCGCCGAGAACCTGCACGACAGGTACCCGCAACTGACCAAGCAGCGGGCCGACGCCTATGCCGTCGCCAGCCAGGAGAAGTACGCCAAGGCGCTCGCCAACGGCAAGATCGCGCCCGACCTGGTGCCCGTCGCCACCCGCTCCGATCAGGGCTGGGGACTCGCCGGAGCCGACGAGTTGCCGCGCCCGGGAACGACTCTCGACGGTCTCGAGGGCCTTCGCACGCCGTTCCGGCCGCACGGCAGGGTCACCGCGGGCAACGCCTCCGGGCTGACCGACGGCGCCACCGGGTGCCTGCTGGTGGCCTCCGACGTCGCCGAGGAACTCGGGTTGCCGGTGCGGATGCGGATGGTCGCCTTCGCCTTCGCCGGCGTCGAACCCGAAACCATGGGCACCGGTCCCATCCCGGCCACCGAGAAGGCCCTGCGCCGCGCGGGTCTCACCATCGACGACATCGGGCTGATCGAGATCAACGAGGCGTTCGCCGTGCAGGTGCTGGCGTTCACCGACCACTTCGGGCTGGCCGACGACGACGAGCGGGTGAACCCGTATGGCGGCGCCATCGCCATGGGCCACCCGTTGGCCTCCTCGGGCGTGCGGTTGATGACCCAGCTCGCCCGGGAATTCGAGGAGCGACCCGACGTCCGGTACGGGCTGACCACGCTGTGCGTCGGCCTGGGCATGGGCGGCACCGTCATCTGGGAGAACCCGCACTTCACGCAGTCCAGTGATACGTCCTCGACCGAAGCATCCTCGATCGAAACCGCCGGGAGCGATCTGTGAGCACCATCGAGAAGGCCCGCACCGCATCGGATTCCGCCGCAGGGAGTCCCACCGAGGCCGCGCCCGAGGTCGTCACCCACGCCCTGACCCGGCTGATCGACGTCCCGGCACCGGGCGCCCCGGCGGGCAGCCGACGGGTCGCGCTGATCACCCTGGACAACGGGCGCGACCACACCCGGCCCAGCACCCTCGGCCCGCTGGGACTAGCGAGCCTGGACGCGGCCATCACGGCCGCCGTCGACGCCGCCCCGGACGCCATCGCGATCACCGGAAAGCCGTTCGTCTTCGCGGTCGGCGCCGACCTGTCACAGGCGGCAATGGTGCTCGACCGGGAAAGCGCCGCGGCCACCGTCGCGCTGGGCCACCGGGTGTACCGCCGGCTCGGCACATCAGGGATCCCAACCTTCGCCTTCATCAACGGTGCGGTGATGGGCGGCGGCTTGGAACTGGCCCTGCATTGCGACTACCGCACGCTCGCGGCCAATGCTGCGGCGGTTGCCTTTCCCGAGGTGTTCCTCGGCATCCTGCCGGGCTGGGGCGGCACCCAGCTGCTCCCGCGGATCGCCGGGCCGGAGAACGCGGTGACGGTGATCGTGGAGAACGCACTCAACCAAAACCGGATGATGAAGCCGAAGGACGCGTTGCGGCTCGGCGTGGTCGACGTCGTGCTCGATGCCGCGGACTACCTCGAGCAGTCCCTGGCCTGGCTCGCCGGGGTCCTGGACGGCTCGATCAGCGTCCCGCGTACCGATTTCGGCGGTGCCACCGACGAGGAGTGGGCGGCCGCACTCGAGCGCGGGAAGATCGTCGCCGACATGCGCACCCACGGCGCCGCACCGGCCCCGTACCGTGCGCTGGAGATGATCGCGCTGTCCCGGACCACCGACCTCGAGACCGGCTTCGCCGCCGAACGCGCGGCCCTGGTGGACCTCATCATGAGCCAGGAGTTCAGGGCCGGTGTCTACGCGTTCAACCTGGTGCAGAAACGCGCCCGCAAGCCTGCCGGTGCCCCCGACCCGCGTACCGCCCGGAAGGTGATGAAGGTCGGCGTCATCGGGGCCGGGCTGATGGCCGGCCAGTTGGCCCTGCTGTTCGCAAGGAACCTCCATGTGCCGGTCGTGCTGACCGATGTGGACCAGGCCAGGCTCGACAAGGGGCTGGCCGCCGTCCGCAGGGACATCGCGACTCTGGCGTCCAAGAAGCGCATCAGGCAGGACGAGGCCAACCGGCTCAGCGCACTGATCACCGGCTCGCTGGACTACGCGGCCTTCGCCGACGCGGAGTTCGTCGTCGAGGCGGTGTTCGAGGAGCTGGGCGTCAAGAAGCAGGTTTTCGCCGAGCTCGAGAAGCACGTCCGGCCCGAGGCGGTGCTGGCGTCGAACACGTCGTCGCTGTCGATCACGGCGATGGCGGCGGATCTGCAGCACCCCGAGCGCGTCGTCGGGTTCCACTTCTTCAACCCGGTCGCGGTCATGCCGCTGCTGGAGATCGTCCGCGGCGAGCGGACCGACGATGCCACCCTGGCAACGGCTTTCGCCCTGGCCAAGCCACTGAAGAAGGGGCCGATCCTGGTCAAGGACGCCACCGGCTTCGTCGTCAACCGGTTGCTGCTGCGCAGCATGGGTGAGGTGCTCGCGGCCATCGACGAGGGCACGCCCAGCGATGTGGCCGACGGTGCACTCGGACCGCTCGGCATGCCGATGAGCCCGCTGATGCTGACCCAGCTGACCGGACCCGCGGTGGCGTTGCACGTCCAGGAGACGCTGCACGGCTCGTTCGGCGACCGGTTCCCGGTGTCGGAGAATCTCCGGCGGATCGTCGACGGCAAGCATCGGACACTGCTCAGCTGGGATGACAGGGGGCGGCAGGTGCTCGACCCGGAGATCGCGGCGTTGCTCGTCCAGGGTGACCACCCGTCGACCGCCGAGCAGGTGCTGGACCGGGTGCTGGTCGCACTTGCCGAGGAGGCGCGGCTGATGCTCGACGAGGGCGTCGTCGCCGATGCGGCGGACCTCGACCTCGGGGTGATCACCGGGGCGGGCTGGCCGTTCTGGCTCGGCGGGATCACGCCGTACCTGGATCGGACCGGCGTGTCCGAGCGGGCTACCGGCCGGCGGTTCGCTGCGCCGGGCGTGGCCACTTTGCCCGTTTGACTCCTTGTCACACGAACGTAACGCGCCGTCGAATCGCTGGATTCGGCGGCGCGTTCGCTCTTTCGGGTGAGTTTCGACGATTTGTAGAGTGAGTAGGGCAACACAACGTCATCAACGGCACTGGTCATACGTCATGCTCAGGAACAGCGGAGCAGTTGTCCGCTGGCCACCCATACTCCCGCGAAACGAAGGTGCCGACCATGACGACGTCCGCTCAGACCCCCGCCCCGACCGCAGCTGTCCCGTCCTCCTTCGCCGCGGTCGTCAGCACAGCCTTCGTCAGCAATCCGCGCCGGACCCGTGGCCTTGACGCCGCGATGCTGACTCTGCCGGCCAGGCCGTCCGTGATGGTGGGCAACCCGCGGCGCACCCGCGGCATCGACGCCGGGTTGCTGGCCGGCTGACCGCACTCTGCAGCGCGGTCGACCCACCGACCGCACCCGCGTGAACCGCGATCAGGACGGCGACTGGACCGTGACCGGCTCGGCGGAGCAGATGCGCAGCAATTCGTCGTAGTTCGTCGGGAAGACCGTATGCGGTGTTCCACCGGCCGCCCAGACGACCGGGTAGTCGCGCAGGGCGACGTCGACCAGGGTGCGCACCGGCGTCGGATGACCGACGGGCGCCACCCCGCCGATCGGCTGGCCGGTGGCCGCGCGGACCTGCTCGGGGGTCGCCCGGCGCACCGCGTCGACACCGAGAAGTGTTGCGACGTAGGCGGTGTCCACGCGGTGTCCGCCACTGGTCAGGATCAGCAGTGGAACGTCGTCGGCCATGAAGACCAGGCTGTTCGCGATGGCCCCGACCTCGCAGCCCAGTGCCGCGGCCGCCAGCGCGGCTGTTCGCGCCGAATCGGCCAATTCCTGGACCGCTCCCGCGACACCGGCGTCCGCGAGCGCCCGGCCGACGGCCGCCGCATTCGGGTGCATCTGTGATCTCCTCGCGATCGATACCCGGCCCGGCAGGCGGTGCCCACCCGTTGACCGGTCAACTTCTACCGGAACGACCGGGCGGACCGGCCACCGCCCCGCCGGCAGATGCGGAAACGCCCCCGCCCGTTGACCCGGTAGTCGAGCTCGACGTCTCCCACCCGGACGATCACCCGGTAGCCGTCCACCAACGCCTGCGTGTACGAGCGACCCGGTTCGGGGCAGCCCAGCGATCCGTCGTTCCACCGCACGGACTCCGCCGACAGCACCTCAACCTCACCGGCGGCGACCTCACCCTCTGGCGCGAGCTCCACCGACCGGGTCGGGACCTGCCCCGCGGCGTCGGCGACGATGGCCGCCAGGATGTCCGGCGGAACGGCGGCGGTGGACGTCATCGGCCTGCTCTCTGGCGCTGGGTGGGCCCGGATCACCCTACGACCCGGGCTGCGGACGGGCGTAGCCTCTGCCGGACACCACCGACCGGCACCCCGAAGAACGAACCAGAGGCGATCAGCGTGAACACGTCCCAACTCCTTCTCGACGCCTTCGACCGGGTCACCCAGACGGCCCGCGCAGCGGTCGAGGGCATCGCCGCGGAGGACCTCACCTTTCGCGCCGACCCCGATGCCAACACCATCAGCTGGCTGGTCTGGCACCTGACCCGGGTGCACGACGACCACGTCGCCGACGCCTTCGGCAGCGAGCAGGTCTGGACCGCCCAGGGTTGGTACGACCGCTTTGGGTTGCCGTTCGACCGCGCAGAGACCGGTTACGGCCAGAGCACCGAGGACGTCGGTCGGGTGAACCCGCCGGCGAACCTGCTGCTCGGCTATCTGGACGCGGTGCACGAGGCCACCGCCGCGCACCTGCGCGGCGTCACCGATGCCGATCTCGACCGGGTCGTCGACACCGCATGGGACCCGCCGGTGACGCTCGGGGTGCGGTTGATCAGCGTGATCTCCGACGGGCTGGAGCACGCCGGACAGGCCGCCTTCGTCCGTGGGATCGCCGAACGTCGCTGACCGTCCCCGGACTCAGCTGGTTGCTCGGCAGGCCCGGTTCCCCGCACCGGGATCGCCGGGACCTTGGGCCCTGTCGGCCGTGACGGCGATGAGCGCAGCCTGAGGACAAGGCGGCGCCACCGACCGAAGGACGGCGCACGGCCGTGTGGTGTTCGGGATGTGTGTGCGGGGTGCGACGGATGGATTCCGATGCAGCGGTGTCTGTTGCCGGGTTGACCTCTGCCCAGGCGGCCGTCCGGTTGCGCGCCGACGGCCCGAACATCCTTCCGACGGCCGCCCGGCCGCCGATCGCCCGGCTGCTGCTACGGCAGATGGTGCACTTCTTCGCGCTGATGCTCTGGGTCGCGGCCGCACTGGCCGCCATCGGCGGAATGCCGGCGCTCGCAGTCGCGATCGTCATCGTCGTCCTACTGAACGGGACCTTCTCGTTCGTCCAGGAATACCGGGCGGATCGTGCCGCCGCCCGGCTCCGCGACCTGCTGCCGAGCACGGTGCAGGTGGCCAGGGACGGCGTCCGGCAGGTGATCGACGCGAAGGAGTTGGTGGCCGGTGATCAGGTGCTGCTCGACGCCGGTGACCGGGTGTGCGCCGATCTCCGCCTGGAACGCGCCGAGGGACTGGCCCTGAACGAGTCGATGCTGACCGGCGAGAGTGCCGCCGTGCACGCCGGTATCGGCGACCGGGTGCGCGCCGGGACGTTCGTCATCGAGGGCACCGGCGCCGGGACGGTCACCGCGACCGGCGGCCGCACCGAGCTCGCCGGGATTGCCGAGCTGACCCGGACCGCCGAACGGCCACCGAGCCCGCTGTCCCGTCAGCTGAACCGGGTGGTCACGGTGATCGCCGGCGTTGCGCTGGCACTGGGCGTGACGTTCTTCGGCATCACCCTGCTGCTCGGCACGCCGTTGAACCAGGGCTTCCTGTTCGCGGTCGGCGTCACGGTCGCCCTGGTGCCGGAAGGTCTGCTGCCGACCGTGACCCTGTCGCTCGCCCGCGCCGCACAGCAGATGGCCGGCAAGCACGCCCTCGTCCGGCATCTGGAGGCTGTCGAGACGCTCGGATCGACGACCTTCATCTGCACCGACAAGACCGGAACCCTGACCCAGAATCGGATGTCGGTGGTGGCCGTCTGGACCACGGCCGGCGACGTCACCGTCGAGGGCGAGGGCTACGACCCCGGCGGCCGGCTCGTCGGCTCCCCCCAGGCGATGACCGCGGCGGTGCAGGTCGGCGCGTCCGCGCTGCACTGCGTCACCGGGCGTGCCGTCCGCAAGGACGGCAGCTGGGTCGCACAGGGCGATCCGACGGAGGTTGCGCTGCACGTGTTCGGGGTGCGCTGCGGGCATCCCGACCACGGTTCGACCGGACTGCACACCAGTCGCAGGTTCCCGTTCGACCCCCGCAGGCGGCGGTCGTCGGTGCTGGTCGACGGGACCCTGCAGGTGATCGGCGCGGCGGACTCGGTGCTGCCGCGGTGTTCCCGGACAGCGGACAGCGCGCAACGCGGGGCGCTACGGGCCGCCAGGGAGATGAGCGAGCGCGGTCTGCGGGTGATGGCGGTGGCCCGCCGACCCGACGCGGACACCCGGGTGTCCGGTGATGCCGACGCAGCGGAGCGGGATCTCGAACTGCTCGGCCTGGTGGGCCTGCAGGACCCGCCCCGCAGCGGCATCGCGGGCTCCATCGCCGATTGCCGGCGGGCCGGGATCAAGATCGCCATGGTGACCGGGGACCACCCCGGAACGGCCCGCGCGCTGGCCGAGCAGGTCGGGCTGCTGACCGACCAGCCGGTCCTGCTCGGCGCGGACCTGCCGTCCGACGAAGCCGCACTGGGTGAGCTGCTCGATCACGACGGGGTGGTCATCGCCCGGGTGACGCCGGAGGACAAGCTGAACATCGCCCATGCGCTGCAGCGCCGCGGCCATGTGGTGGCGATGACGGGCGACGGGGTGAACGACGGGCCCGCCCTGCGGGAGGCGGACATCGGTGTGGCCATGGGCGCGAGCGGCACCGACGTGGCACGCGAGGCCGCTGATCTCGTCCTGCTCGACGACAGCTTCCAGACCATCGTGACGGCCGTCGAGCTGGGCCGGGCAACCTTCGCCAACATCCGCCGCTTCCTGACCTACCACCTGACCGACAACGTCGCCGAGCTCACCCCGTTCGCGATCTGGGTGCTGACGCTCGGCCACCTTCCCCTCGCACTCGGCGTCCTGCAGATCCTCGCTCTCGACATCGGCACCGACCTGCTGCCCGCGCTCGCGTTGGGTGCCGAGCCGCCCAGCAAGCGCACGATGGACGGCCCGGTGCCGCGGACCCGGCTGATGGACGCGCGGGTGTTGCGACGGGCGTTCGGCGTGCTCGGCCCGGCGGAGGCGATCGTCGTGATGGGCGCTTTCACCGCTGTCCTGATGCTCGGCGGGTGGCGCTGGGGTGCGGTGCCCGATCCCGCACTGCTCGCCACTGCCTCCGGAACCGCCTTCGCCGCAGTGGTTCTCGGGCAGCTGACGAATGCGTACGCCTGCCGCAGCACCAGCCACTGGGTCGGCGCCGTGCTCACCAGGCGGAACCCGTTGCTGCCCATTGCAATCGCCGTCGAGCTCGTCCTGCTGCTGGCGTTCCTCGGTGTCCCGCCGGTGGCCGCGGTGCTGGGCGGCAGCTTCCCCTCAGCGGCCGGCTGGGCGCTCGCGATGCTCGCGATCCCCGCCGTCGTCCTCGCCGATCTGGTCGAGAAGACCGTACTGCACGGCATTCCCACTATCCGGCCGTCGCCCCGGCGGAGCTCGTCGCCGTGGAACCGGCGCCGTCTGCAACCCCGTCCCCGGACAGTTCGAGGTAGGCGCGACCGCGCGCCGAAAGCTCGTACCCCACCTCGAGACTGTGGGTCAGCCCTAGCTCCTTGAACTTGCGGACGTCGAGCTTGAACGGCTTGGTTTCCCGGCCGAGCGACGCCGCCAGATCGGGTGCCCGGACGGCGGGCCGGGCCGCGATCAGCCGCAGGATCTCCCTGGTCCACGGCCCGGTCCTGCGGCCACGGTCCATCCGGTCGAGCGCGGCACTGATCGTCGCGACATCGGTGGCGGACGGCAGGGTGTCGCGCAATTCCACGCGTTCGTCGGGCCGGTCGAACGTCACCTCGATCCGGTACAGCCGGGATCCCCTGCCCCGCTCGTTGGCCTTGCGCAACTGCGCCAGCGAGGCCATCCCGGCGCCGATGGCGTCGGCCTCGGTCAGCGCGGTCTCGTCCGCCGGCTCCACCGAGATGAACCTGATCACCCCGGCCGGCGTCCGCTGGGTGCCGCCGGGCCGGACCCTGGGCGCGTCCCACCGGCGGAAGACCGCCGTCACCGCACCGTCCCTGATGCCCTCGGCCACCCCGCGTCCCAGCAGCATGGGGCCTCCATCAGGTCGTCGGATGACGCGGCGCGCCGGCACCTTTCCGGACAGCACTGTTCCGCACCGGGAGGTGCGCCGCAACGGCAGTCAGCCGATGCGCGCCGGCCCGGCCGGTAGCCGCACCGTCACCTGCAGACCGCCGCCGGCCAGCGGCACCGCGCCGACCGTCCCGTCGTGCGCGGCGACCACGGCCCTGACGATGGAGAGCCCCAGACCAGTGCCGCGGTGGCCGACCCGGGCGCGCTGCCCCTGCCGGAACGGCTCGAACAGCTCGGTCAGCGCTGCGGGCTCGATCACCGGGCCGCTCGAGGCGACCTCCAGTACTCCCGCGCCCCCGTCGGTCGCGGTGCGGATCCGGATCCAGCCGGCCCGGATGTTGTGCCGCACCGCGTTCTCGACCAGGTTGCCGATCAGCCGTTCGAGCAGCGCCGGGTCACCCTGCACCACGGCCGGGCCGCTCTGCACGGTCAGGGTCAGTTCCCGCTCGGTCAGTTCGGCATGCACGGCATCCAGCGCGGGCCCGATGAGGCCGGCCAGATTGACGGACTGGTGTACCGACACGCCGCGGGCCTGGGTCCGGGCGAGCACCAGCAGCGACGTCAGCAACCGGTTCGCCCGGTCCGTCGCCTCCAGCACCACCTCGCCCATCCGGCGCAGGTCCGCGGCGTCCGCGGCCGGGTCGGCCATGGTCACCTCGACCTCGGTCCGGATCACCGCCAGCGGCGTCCGCAGCTCGTGCGATGCGTTCGCCACGAACCGCCGTTCCGCGTCGAACGCCGCCTGCAGCCGGCCGAGCATGTCGTCGAAGGTGTCGGCGAGGTCGGCGACCTCGTCCCGCGGCCCGGTCAACCGGATCCGCTGGTCCAGCGAGGACTCCGACAGCGCGCGGGCGGTCCTGGTCAGGGTGGACAGCGGGCGCAGCGTGCGGCCGATCAGGATCCAGGACAGGGCCGCTCCGGCGAGCACCTGGAGCGGGAAGGCGATCAGCCCGACGATCAGCACGGTGCGCCGACCCTGGGCGGCGATCTCGGCGGCCGCCTGGGAGGCGTCCATCACCTGGTCACCGATCAGCACTGTCGTGCCGACCGGGAACTGCGGCAGCGCGGCCACCACCCGCCCGACGACCAGGTACGACAGCGCCAACAACAGGGCCCCGATCAGCGCCAGCAGTGCCGTGGACAGCAGGGTGAGCCGCAGCCGCAGGCCCTGCCGGATCGGCGGCCGGCCGGCCGCGGACCGGGGCGCGGGCGACGTGGTTGCCGGCAGCGCCGACGTCATGCAGTCGCGACCCGGTACCCGGCGCCGACCACGGTGTCGATGACCGCGGGCTCGCCGAGCTTGCGTCGCAGGGTCATCATCGTCACCCGCACCGTGGTGGTGAAGGGGTCCGCGTTCTCGTCCCACACCCGCTCGAGCAGCTCCTCGCTGGACACCACGGAGCCGCGGGCGGCCAGCAGCACCTCGAGGACGCCGAACTCCTTGCGGGTCAGGTCGACCGGCCGTCCCGCTCGGCTGACCGTGTGCCGGGCCGGGTCGAGTTCGACGTCACCCACCCGCAGCACCGGCGGCACCGCGGGGGTCGCCCGCCGGCCGAGGGCGCGCACCCTGGCGACCAGTTCGGGGAATGCGAACGGCTTGGACAGGTAGTCGTCGGCACCGAGCGAGAGCCCGTCCACCCGGTCGTCGACGCCGGCGGACGCGGTGAGCATGAGCACCCTGGTGAGGTCGCCGGCGGCGAGGATCTCGGCCAGCAGATCGTCGCCGTGCATCTCCGGCAGGTCGCGGTCGAGCACCACGACGTCGTACCGGGTGAACGTCGACTTGTGGTGGCCCTCCAGCCCGTCGTACGCGACGTCGACCGCCATCCCCTCGGCCCGCAGCCCACGGGCGATCGCGTCGGCGAGCCGCCGCGCGTCCTCCACCACCAGCACCCGCATCGCGGTCTCTCCGAACTCGCTCAGCCGGCCGCGCCGGGCTCCCGGTCGCCGGAGAGCCGGTCGGCGGGAGCGCTGGACTCGTGGCTGCTCCGGGCGATCTCCTCGGTGATGCCGCGGGCGACCGCCTGCGCCGTCAGGCCGAGGTCGCCGAGCAGTTCGGCCCGCGGACCGGGCTCCAGGAAGTCCTGCGGGATGGCCAGCACCCGCACCGGGACACCGGTACCGGCGAGCACGTCGGTCACCGCTGCACCGACGCCACCGGACCGTCCGCCGTCCTCGATGGTGACCACCAGCCGGTGCTGTGCGGCCAACGCGCTGATCTCCGGCGGCACCGGCAGCGCCCAGCGTGGATCGACGACCGTGACGCCGATGCCCTGCGCGGCGAGCCGATCGGCCGCCTCGACCGCGAGGCCGCCGAACGCGCCGACCCCGACCAGCAGCACATCGGTGTCCTGCCCGTCCTGCGGCTCGGCCAGGATGTCGACCCCGGCCGTGCCGTCGCGCAGGACGGCGTCCGGATCGAGCAGCTCCACACCGTCCGGCAGCAGCCGGAAACGCCGCAGCGCAGGCACTGTCGCCGGCACGGCGCCCTTGGGGAAGCGCACCACGGTCGGTCCGTCGGTGACGTCCAGCGCCTCCGACAGTTCCTCGGCCAGCGTCGCCGCATCCCGCGGTGCGGCCATCCGGAGGCCGGGGATCATCGCCGCGAGCGACATGTCCCACATGCCGTGGTGGCTGGGGCCGTCCTCGCCGGTGACCCCGGCCCGGTCGAGCACGACCGTGACGCCCAGCCGGTGCAGCGCGCAGTCCATCAGCAACTGGTCGAAAGCCCGGTTCAGGAAGGTTGCATACACCGCGACGACGGGGTGCATGCCGCCCATCGCGAGGCCGGCGGCCGACGTCATGGCGTGCTGCTCGGCGATGCCCACATCGAAGAAACGATCCGGGAAGGCGGTCGCGAACGGTGTCAGCCCGGTCGGCCCGCACATGGCGGCGGTGATCGCGACGACCTCCGGCCGCTCGGCGCCGGCGACCACCATCTCGCGCCCGAACACGTGCGTCCAGGTGTTGGTGGTCGCCGCGACCGGCTTGCCGGTGGTCGGGTTGAAGGCGGGCGGGGAGTGCATCTGTTCGGCGTCGTCGGATTCGGCCGGCGGGTAGCCCTCGCCCTTGCGGGTGACGCAGTGCACCAGCACCGGACCGCGGAAGTCACGGGCGGCGAGCAGGGCCAACCGCAGCGCCTCGACGTCGTGACCGTCGATCGGGCCCAGGTACTTCAGCCCCAGGTCGGCGAACATCGTCTGCGGCAGCAGCCAGTCCTTAACCGCCGACTTCGCGGCGTGCAGGGCGGAGTACAGCGGCCGGCCGACGACCGGAGCCCGCGGCAGGGTGTTCTTCACCCGGCCGAGCATCCGCTCGTACCCCGGGCGCAGCCGCATCGCGGCCAGCCGCTGGGCCATCCCGCCGGTGGTCGGCGCGTACGACCGCCCGTTGTCGTTCAGCACGATCACCAGTGGGCGGTGCTGGGCCCCGGCGATGTTGTTCAGCGCCTCCCAGGCCATCCCGCCGGTCAGCGCGCCGTCGCCGATGACGGCGACCACCGTGCGGTCGTCCTCGTGCCGCAGGGACAGCGCCTTCGCCAGGCCGTCCGCGTAGGACAGCGACGTCGAGGCGTGCGAGTTCTCGATCCAGTCGTGCTCGGACTCGGCCCGGCTGGGATACCCGGACAGGCCGTTGCGGGTCCGCAGCGCGTCGAACCGGTCGGCCCGGCCGGTGAGGATCTTGTGCACATAGGCCTGGTGGCCGGTGTCGAACAGGATCGGGTCCTTGGGCGAGTCGAAGACCATGTGCAGGGCCATCGTCAGCTCGACGACACCCAGATTCGGTCCCAGGTGCCCGCCGCGCTTGGAGGTTTGCGCCACCAGGAACCCCCGGATGGCGGCGGCGAGGGCGGTGCGCTGCTCGTCGGTCATCGCCCGCAACCGGGCAGGCGACAGCGATCTCAGATCGACCTGCGCGTCGGCGGCGACCGGCGACTGCGGGATCTGCCCTGTCGCGGGGCCCTGCTGTGTCACCGACGCCTCCCACTGCTGTCCTGTGCCGCGTACCGAACGGAGCGCGATCGCGGTCTGCCGAACGCGCGATCCGGGCTGCCGAGCGGCAGGCGGACCACGAGCCGACGGTGGCATCCCACCCGCCGACGTTACCGCCCCCCGGGGTCGACATGCCGTCGGCGCGACCACTGGACGCCCGATGAGCCGTCCGGGTTGAGCGCCGACGTAGCCTGCCTGCCATGCAGCCGTACGTGATCGGGCATCGCGGCGCGTCGGCCACCGTGCCGGAAAACACACTTCCCGCTTTCGTGACGGCATGGGAAGCGGGCGCCAGGTGGGTCGAGGCGGATACCCAACCGGCTGCCGACGACGTACCGGTGATCCTGCACGACCCCACTCTGGACCGGACGACGACCGGTTCCGGGCCGGTGCGTGGGCACACCGCGGCGCAGGTCGCGGAGCTCGACGTGGTCGGGCTCCCGGGCGGACGAGTGCCCACGCTGGCGGCATTGCTGGAGCTCGTCTCCGGCGACCGCGCAGTGCTGCTGGAGATCAAGGGCCGGCACACGGCGGCGCAACTGTCGGCGGTGCTCACAGCCGTCCGCGCGGCGGGCTGCGCCGACCGGGTCTTCCTGCAGTCGTTCGACATCGACGTCCTGCGCGAACTTGTCAAGCTCGCACCGGCCACGCCGTTCGGGCTGCTGGTCGAGCGGCTCGATGACGATCCGGTGGGCCGGTGCCGGGAACTGGGCGCGGTGGCCTACAACCCGCACTACAGCGCCGTCATCGATCGCCCCGAGGTGGTGCCGGAGCTCCACGCGGCCGGGATCTCGGTGGCCGTGTGGACCGCGGACGATCCGGACGACTGGGCCCGGCTGAGCGCCGCCGGGGTGGACGCCGTCATCACCAACACCCCGGCGGAATTCCTCCGGTGGCAGGCCGGGCTTACCGCTTACCCGCGGGTCGACTGACGTCCCAGCAGGGAAAACGGCCCGCTGACAGCCAGATCTCACTGCACAAACGGCACTCGACGGGTGGTCCCGGTGCAACGTCCAGCGGATCAGCGCACCGAGTGGTTGGCCTGCAGGAGCTGCGCCGGATCCCACCGGTCGGCGATCGCTTGGAGCCGGTCGAGGGTCTCCGGGGCGAAGAACTGCTCGGCCGCGCCCGGCAGCTCCCGGAAGTTCCCGTAATTCCTGCCGTTCGCCCACGGGGAGAGCGCTGACCGGAGTCCGGCGATTTCGCCGCGGAGCGCGACAGCGACGTCGGGGCCGGTCGGGATGCCAACGGCGAACAGCAGGTACCGGCCGGGCAGCGAGCCGATGGCGCCGTCGCTGGGCTCGGGCCTACCGGCTGCACCGCCGAGCGCGCGGAGGTCCACCGCCAGCAGCGAGGTGTCCGTGCCGGCACCGGCGAGCGCCAGCAGCGCGTCGACGGCGTCGCCGGACAGCTCGTCCAGGATCATCCCGTCACCAATGCCAGGGACCGGGTTCGGCGGGTCCATGTGCACCGATACGAGAGCAGCGGTTGGGATGTCGGCGAACGTGTCGACAACGGCGCCGAGGGCGCGCAGCGGCGCCAGCAGCTCCTCGGCGCGGGCGGCCGGCGCGTCGATCGCCCCGTTGATGACCACAAATGCCTTGCCGCGCAAGGGTTCCGGAACGTCGGGCAGCGGCGGGACGCGCAGCAGCCGGACCGCGGTGGTGGCCGCGTCCTCCACGGTTGCGCTCCACCGCGCGTGCGCGAGCAGCACCTCCCTGGCCCGCTCGAGCGGGAAGAACAGGTTGCCGGCATAGATCTGCGACAGCGCAAGGACGTCGAACTCGAGGGCGCAGACGATGCCCACGTTGGCACCGCCCCCGCGGACCGCCCAGAACAGGTCCGGCTCGGTGTCGGCGTCCACCCGGTGGAAGCCGCCGTCGGCGGTGACGAGTTCGACCGCGGTGACCTTCGAGATCGCCAGGCCGTGCTTGCGGCTGAGCCAGCTGTACCCGCCGCCCAGCGTGTAGCCGACGACGCCGACATCGGCGGACGATCCGGCGAGAGCGGTCAGTCCGTGCGGGGCGAGTGCGGCCGTCACCTCACCCCAGAGGACACCGGCACCGACCCGCACGCTGCGGGCGGCGACGTTCACGGTGACCTCGCGCATCAGGTCGGTCCGCAGCAGCACGGTGCCGGACAGGTCGCCGAGCGGCGCGGCGTTGTGACCGGTGCCCTGCGGGGCGACGCGCAGCCCGTTGGCCGCCGCGAACATGACGGTGGCCGCAACATCGGCGGCATCGGCGGCCTGGACGACCAGCGCCGGGCGTTGGTCGACCGCGAGATTCCAGGCCAGGCGTGCGATGTCGTAGTCGGCATCGCCGGGCGCGATCACCCGGCCGGTGAGGCCGGGGATCAAGATCCGGGCGTCGACCGATGCGTCCTTGATCGATGCGTCCTTGATCGAAGCGGGGAGGGTCGGTGCGTTCACTGCTGAGCTCCATTCGAGGGGTGTGCGACGAGCGGTCGCGGGTGGCCGACATCGCGGTCGGCGATGCCGGGTCGGTCGGGTGGGATGGCCGCCGAGGGGCGACGGCCAGGATCGGGAAGGCGGCGGGCGCATCGCACAACGCCGTCGGCGCAGGGCACGGCCCGGACGAACGTGCGCAGGGCGGATTCGGACCTGCGCGGAGCGCGGTGCGGCGCCGACAGCGGCGGCCGCGTGCTACTCGCGAGTGCCGGACGGGCGGTGCTGGCGGCAGGCGACCGTGTGGGCGCAGGTCATGGACTCGGCGGCGGCCAGCACGTCCAGGATCGGATCCAGCGCCACCGACTCGGGAATGTCCACCGTGAGCATCGGCGGGGTCAGCCCGCCTGCGGTGCTCGCGCCGAGCGCGACCAGTTGCTTCACGATGGGGGCGAGTTCCGCTTCCGATGCGGCCATCACGTGGACGGTGGAGTGCCCACCGCGGCTGACCACCGTACCGCCCACGTACCCGATGCCGTCGTGACGGACGTTCACGATGTCGCCGCGGCTGATGTTGGCGGCGAACCACGGCACGCCCCGGATCTCGGCGAGGTCATGGGAGATCAGCACAGCCTCGATCTGCTCTGCCGGGCACGGCGGCCACTCGTCGTCGTCGACCAGCGGGAACAGCACATCGACCACGGACCGATCGGTGCCGGTCGACACAGCTGCAGCCGGCGTGAAGGCTGCTGGCGCGGACGCTCCCCCGGTGGGCTCCGGCCCCTGGGTGGCGGATCGCGAATCGATGGACAGTGACATGTGAACTCCTCCGCCGGACAGGCGACAATGGCTGTGATGGCTTCCAAGAGTCGGGACAGCCTGTCACCGATACATCCGCGGTGCACCTTTTTTCACCAGTCGGTGCGTGGTCCTGTCACCCGATCGGCGACCGCCGGAGCCGGAGGGACCGGCCGGCAGCTACAGCCGGTCAGCGCACGTAGCTCGCGACGCACTCGATGTGGTGAGTCTGCGGGAACGCGTCGAACGCCCGCAGCGTGTCCAGCCGGTATCCGGCATCGGCGAGCGCGGCCGTATCCCTGGCCAGCGCGGCCGGGTCGCAGGCGACGTAGACGATGAGGGAGGGCTGACGCTCGGCCATCGCGGCGCAGAGCGCGGCGCCGGCCCCGGTCCGCGGGGGGTCCAGCACGATCACGTCGACGCCGTCGTCGAGGTCCGGCAGCACGTGCTCGACCTTGCCAACCCGGACGGTGGCCTGCGGGTGGGCAGCGAGATTGCCCGCCGCCAATTCGCTGGCCCGCTCGTCCGACTCGACGGAGACCACGGACCCGCCCGGCCCGATGGCACGGCACAGCACCTCGGCGAAGAGCCCGACACCGCCGTACAGGTCCCACCCGGTGCGGCCCTGCAGGTCGGCGTCCGCCAGCGCCTCGGCGACCGCCGCTGCCAGCACCTCGGCAGCATGCACGTGCGGCTGCCAGAAGCCGTCCGCGGCGACCGAGAACTCCCGGCCGATGGCCTGCTCCGGAACGACGGTGGAGGGCAACCCGATCCAGGTCGCGGTGGTGGCACCGCTGCCGTCCCGGCAGAGCGCCACCTCGGGCAGCGCGCCGCTCCCCCGGTTGGTGCCCCGTCCGCCGGCCGGGCGGTGGTCGGCGCCACGGGTGGTGCGCCGGCCGCGGGACGGCGGCCGGACGCCGGCCGGCACGTCAACGGCGCCTGCCATGGCGGTCAGTTCGGGCACGGCGATCAGGCACGGCGCCGTGCTGTTGACGCCTTCGACGCGGTGCGAGCGCACTCCGCGCGGCCCGATCCGGCCTTCCGGATCGAGCGCCCAGCGCACCCGGCTGCGCCAGCCGAACCCGTCGCCCGGCAGTGCCTCCACCTCGACCTGACGCTCGATGCCGGCGAGCCGGGAGAGCTGTTCGGCGATGACCGCGGCCTTGAGCTCCCGCTGCAGGGTGCCGTCCGCGTGCTGAAAATCGCAGCCACCGCAGCCACCGGGGTGGAAGTGCGGGCACGGCGCCTCGACCCGGCGCGGGTCGGCGCGCAGCACCTCGATCACCTCACCCCGGCAGAACGAACCCTTCTTCGCCTCGGTGATCCGGACGACCGCCCGTTCGCCGGGCAGCCCGAGCCGGACGAAGATCACCCGGCCGTCGTAGCGCGCGACGCAGTGGCCGCCGTGCGCGACGGGTCCGATGTCGACCTGGACGTCGACGCCGGGTGCGAGGTCGTCGGCGGAGAGGACGGTCATTCGTCGTCCACCCGGCCGCGACCGTCGGCGTCGTCCGGGAAGGCGCCCGGATCGAACGTCGAGCCCGGCATCGGGCCACGGACCGATGTGGTGCGGTTCGCCCGCTCCCTGATCCGTTCGTCCAGTGCCTCCGACGAGGACAGCTGCCACGGCACGGACGTGACCATCACGCCTGGCGTGAACAGCAGCCGGCCCTTGAGCCGCAACGCGGACTGGTTGTGCAGCAACTGTTCCCACCAGTGGCCGACCACGTACTCGGGGATGAACACCGTCACGATGTCCCGCGGCTGGTCCTTGCGGGTCCGCCGCACGTAGTCCAGCACCGGCTTGGTGATCTCCCGGAACGGGGAGTCGATCACCTTGAGGGCGACCGGGATTTGCCGGTCCTCCCACTCGCGCGCGAGGTCCGCGGTGTCCTCCGGGTCGACGTTGACCGTCACGGCCTCGAGGTAGTCCGGCCTGGTCGCCCTGGCGTAGGCCAGCGCCCGCATGGTCGGCAGGTGCAACTTGGACACCAGCACGATCGAGTGCACCCGGCTGGGCAGCACCATGTCGTCCTCGTCCGCGGCGATCTCGATGGAGACCCGCTCGTAGTGCTTCTTGATCGCCTTCATGGTGAAGAAGATGATCGCCATCGCGACGATGGCGATGTACGCGCCGGCCAGGAACTTGGTGATCAGCACGATCACCAGCACGACGGCGGTGAAGCAGAAGCCGACCGCGTTGATCGTCTGGCTGCGGCGCATCCGTCGCCGCGCGGTGGCGTCCTGCTCGGTCCGCAGCAACCGGTTCCAGTGCCGGATCATCCCGAGCTGGGAGAAGGTGAACGACACGAAGACGCCGACGATGTACAGCTGGATCAACGCGGTGACATCGGCCCGGAACGCGATGATCAGCACCAGGGCGATGGCGGCCAGGAAGACGATGCCGTTGGAGAACGCGAGCCGGTCGCCGCGGGTGTGCAGCTGCCGGGGCAGGAACCGGTCCTGAGCGAGAATCGAGCCGAGGACCGGGAAACCGTTGAACGCGGTGTTGCAGGCCAGCACCAGGATCAGGCCGGTGACGAAGGAGACGACGTAGAAGCCGACCGGGAAGCCGGAGAACACCGCTTCGGCGATCTGCGCGATCAGCGTCTTCTGGTAGTAGCCCTCCGGTGCACCGACCAGCTGGGCGGCGGGGTCGTCGGCGAACTGGACGCCGGTGTACAGGGTCAGCGCGACCAGCCCGAGCATCATCGACACCGAGAGCCCGGCCATCAGGGCCAGCGTGGTCGCGGCGTTCTTGGACTTCGGCTTCTTGAACGCGGGGACCCCGTTGGAGATCGCCTCGACACCGGTCAACGCCGCCGAACCGGACGAGAAGCCGCGCAGCAGCAGGAACACCAGCGCGAAGCCGGTCAGCGCCGACTCCGCCTGCATGTGGAAATCGGCACTCTCCGCGCGCACATCGGCGCCGATGATGAACTCGACCAGCCCGGTGAGGATCATCGCGAAGATCGAGAAGATGAAGGCGTACACCGGGATCGCGAACGCGGACCCTGACTCCCGGATACCGCGCAGGTTCAGCGCACAGACGATCACGATGATGCCGATCGAGAACCACACAGGATGGTCGCCGACGATCGGGATCGCCGAGCCGATGTTTGCCACCCCGGCGGCCGTCGAGACCGCCACCGTCAGGATGTAGTCGACGAGCAGAGCACTGGCGACCAGCAGCCCGTACGTCGGCCCCAGATTCTTCGTGACGACCTCGTAGTCACCGCCGCCACTGGGGTAGGCGTGCACGTTCTGCCGGTACGACAGGACCACGACGATCATCACCAGCGCGACGAGGCCCGCCAGCCACGGTGCGTAGGCATAGGCCGCGAGCCCCGCGACCGACAGGACGGCGAAGATCTCCTGTGGCGCATAGGCGACGCTGGACAGCGCGTCGGACGCGAACACCGGCAGCGCAATGCGCTTGGGCAGCAGCGTGTGCGCCAGCCGGTCGCTGCGAAAGGGCCGGCCGACCAGTACACGCTTGGCGGCCGTGGTCAGTTTGGACACGACGGGAGCCTACGGTCCGTAGATCACAATGAGCACAACGAGACGACATCACGCCGGGTGATCGGCGCCACCGGGACGATGCGCGGAATCAGGTTGTAGGTTTCATTCGTCGCCCGGCCGCACCGGCGCGGCGGCATCGGAGCGGTCCGGGCAGCAGGCCCACCATGGAAGGGTCATCCCCAGTGCACATCGTGATCATGGGTTGCGGACGTGTCGGGTCGTCCCTGGCGCGGCAACTCGGCCGGGCCGGTCACTCGATCGCCGTGATCGACCGTGATCCGTCGTCCTTCCGGCGGCTCGGCTCCGAGTTCCACGGACAGCAGGTCACCGGCATGGGATTCGACCGGGACGTGCTGCTGGCGGCCAGGATCCAGGAGGCGCACGCCTTCGCCGCGGTCTCCTCCGGCGACAACTCGAACATCATCGCCGCCAGGGTGGCCCGCGAGCAGTTCAACGTGGAAACCGTGGTGGCCCGGATCTACGACGCGAAACGCGCGCAGGTCTACGAGCGGCTCGGGATCCCCACCGTCGCCACCGTGCCCTGGACGACCGACCGGCTGATGCGGGCGATCATCCCCGAGGGGTTGATCAGCGAGTGGCGCGACCCGTCCGGGACCGTGACGATCGTGAACCTGCCCTACCACCGGCACTGGATCGGCCGCCCGCTGTCCGAGTTGGAGGCCGGCGCCGGCATCCACACCGCGTTCGTCGTCCGGTTCGGCCGCGGTCTGCTGCCCGGCATCGAAACCGTTGTGCAGGAAGGTGACCTGATCTACGCCTCGGTGCTCTCCAAGGACATCCACGACGTCGCCGACAAGGCAGCCATCTCCCCGGTGGACGGTCTCTGATGCGCATCGCCATCGCGGGGGCCGGATCCGTCGGTCGTTCGATCGCCGGTGGGGTATCCGGCGACGCCCAGAGTGAGGACCACTGATGCGGATCGCGATTGCGGGAGCCGGGTCGGTGGGTCGTTCGATCGCCGGTGAGCTCGTAGAAAATGGCCACCATGTGATGCTGATCGACCGCGACCCCGAGGCCATCAAGCCGGGGCGGATCGAGGCGGCGGAGTGGGTGCTCGCCGACGCCTGCGAGGTCGCGCTGCTCGAGGACGCGGGCCTGCAGACCTGCGACGTGGTCATCGCCTGCACCGGCGACGACAAGGTCAACCTCGTGGTGGCGCTGCTGGCCAAAACCGAGTTCGCGGTCGGCCGGGTGGTCGGCCGGGTCAACGACCCCCGCAACGAGTGGCTGTTCACCGACGCCTGGGGCGTCGACGTCGCCGTGTCCACGCCGCGCATCCTGGCGGCGCTGGTCGAGGAGGCCGTGACGGTCGGCGACCTGGTGAGGCTGTTCACCCTCCGGCAGGGCCAGGTCAACCTGGTGGAGGTGACACTGCCGCCCACGACCAGCATCGCCGGTCGGCCGGTGCGCGACCTGGTGCTGCCGCGCGACTCCGCGCTGGTCACCATCCTGCGCGGCGGCCGGGTCATCGTGCCGCAGCCGGACGAGCCGCTGGAGCCGGGTGACGAGCTGCTGTTCGTCGCCTCCACCGAGGTGGAGAACGAGGTCCGCGAAGCGCTGCGCTGACGTCGGCCGGACGACAGGTTCCGGTCAGCGCCGCCGGGTCAGCTTGTCGGGCAACGGGATCGCACGGGCACCGGCGACGATCCACACCGAGATCGCGATCGCCACGATGAACAGCGGGTATCCCATCAGCAGCCGGACGGCTGCCAGCCAACCCACCTGGTCGCTGTCGTACAGGTAGTTCTGCACCAGGTAGCGCGCCGCGAAGACGACCACCCAGACCAGCGTCGCCCAGTCGTAGCGGCGGACCAGTCGGCGGTCGGACCGCCATGCGGTGCCACGCCCGTTGATGCCTTCCCAGATCAGCCCGATCAGCGGCCACCGGACCACCATCGACAGCAGCAGTGCGCCGCCGTAGAGCAGGTAGCTCCAGATGCCGAGCAGGAAGTACCCCTTGGCGGAGTCGGTCCGGTAGGCGATGTAGGCGGCGATGCCGACGCCGAAGACACCGGCGATGGCCTGCGTCACGGGCCGCCGGCGCGCGATGCGCAGCCCGGCAATGAGGACGGCCGCGGCGAGGGCGGCTCCGATGCCCCAGCCGAGCCCGCCGATGGCGTTGCCGATGATGAACACGACGACGGGCAGGCCGGAATCGACCATTCCCATCGGGCCGCCCATCTGCTCCCAGATGGTCGGCGGGGCCTTGGCGGTGTCGGCCTTGGCGGTGTCGGACTGCGGGTCGTCGACCAGCCGGTCGTCGGCCCGTGGGTCGCCGGTCAGCCGGTCGTCGGCCGGACGGCCGTCGGGGTCCGGGGGGGATCCCGGTACGGAATCGCCCTGGCTGATCTCCGCCGCTGCGCGGTCGGCGAGGTCATCAGGAAGGAAACGTGCGATGCCTGAGTCCCGACCCGGGCCCGGCGGCATGGCCGCACCATCGGTCGTCGCCCCGGTCGGGTAGGTGCTCGTGAGATCAGGGGTGTCGCCGGCGGAACCGGGTCGGCGCTCCGGGGTCACGCGTGCGCCGGCAGCAGATCGTAATCGGGGTTGTAGATCACCTTCTGGCCGTCCCGCACGGCCACCCGGCCGCGGACCTTGACGGTCCGTCCGGGCTCGATGCCGGGGATGGAACGGCGGCCGAGCCAGATCAGCTGGACGCCCTCGGTGCCGTCGTACAGCTCCGCCACCAGCGTGGCGAGCGAGTCGGTGGGCCGGAGATCGACGTAGCGCAGTCGACCCTGCAGGGTGACCTTGTCGCCCTGACAGCAGATCTTCGCGCGAACCGCGCCGGCGGAGTCGACTTCGCCGCTCAACCGGTCGGCGTCCATCTCGTCGTCGTCCTTGGCGAGCCGCTTCAACCAGCCAGCTACTTTGCTACTCATGGCTCCTGCTTCCACCACTGGGCCTGCGTCGGTGATCACGGTGTCGTTGATCACCGGGTGACAGTGACGCCGAGGCCTTGCAGGGCGTCAGGTGTTCCCTGTTGAGGGTAGCCCCGCGTGAAGACCCAATGCGGCGGCGATATCGGGCGGCCGGTAGTCGGGGCCCTTGAGGATTTTTCCGTCACTGCGCCGAACGGGGCGGCCATCAGCACCGAGTTTGGTCATGTTCGATGCGTGCACCTCGTCGAGGATCGCGTCGAGGTCGATTCCGTACACGTGGGCTGTGCCATAAGCCACATAAACGATGTCGGCCAGCGCGTCGGCGACTCCGACAAGATCGTCGAGGTCGGCGGCCGCGACCAGTTCCGAGACCTCTTCCTGAATCAAGGACAGGCGCAGCGCGACCTGATCCCGGCCGACGTCGCTCGTCGGGACGTCACGCACGGGCAACCCGTACGCACGGTGGAACTCCCCGACCTGGCGGCCGGCGCGGCTGCGCGCCGACCGGCCGTCCAGGTCGGTTCCGATCGACTCGGTGGTCGATTCGGGGGTCGGATCGGGCGTCGGCTCAGGCACAGTCGACGCAGACCAGCCGTCCGCCGTTGTCCGAGGACAACCGACTGCGGTGCTGGACCAGGAAACACACCGAGCAGGTGAACTCGTCCGCCTGCTTGGGGATCACCTTGACCGTCAGTTCCTCGCCCGACAGGTCGGCACCGGGCAGCTCGAAGCTCTCCGCGGTGTCGCCCTCGTCGATGTCGACGACGGCCGACTGCGCCTCGTTGCGGCGTGCCTTCAATTCCTCGAGAGAATCCTCCGACGGTTCGTCGGACTCATTACGGCGGGGTGCGTCGTAATCGGTAGCCATCTGTTTTCCTCACTTCGAGCTCGCACTCGTCATCGTCTGCATCGTCTGACGGCACCAACAGCGTTTTCCGGCTGGTGACGGGATACTGCTCGTTTCCGGGACGGTGCTCCGGGGGTAACGCCGTCGACCCCGGTTTTGTGCCCGTGGCGCTCTCGATCACACCTTGCGCACGTCCCGGTGGTCGGGGACACTGCCCGCGCAGGCGACGCCTCCCCCGGTTCGGTCCCGCACCGGCGCCGTCACGAGTTCAGCGCGCGCAGAGTAGCCGATGCGTCGACGGGGGCGTCACCGGGGTGGACATCGCCCGCCGGCCTGAAGGATCCGCCGCTCCGAAGCCTTGTTCGTCGGTGCCGGAGCACCGCGGAGTGAGCCGCACCACCGCTCCGTGCGGGGTCGGCGGCCGATCGGCGGACGACGACTCGGCGTGCCTTTACCCTGGTCGCATGTCGCGGCAGCCATGATGGCCGCGGGTCGCACCGTGCGCGCGTTGGGCGAACGGTTCCCGGCCGCTGCCCAGCACATGACTTCGCAGATCGACGCGCGTCGCGATCCTGCCCTGTCCCGCATACAGGAGGTTTCCCAGCGGTGAGTCCCGACTCCGCCACAGATCGCTATCGACGGCGTCGGTACTGGCCCGCCCTGACGGTGATCGCGGTGTTGCTGGTCGGCGCCGTCGTCGTCTGGTTCCCGAGTCTGCGGCCGAACCCCGAGAACAGCAGCGCGTGCAACGCGCCCGGGCCCGCGCCGGCGACCACCGCCCCGACCACCCGCAGTCAGGCGCCGGCGTCGGGCTCGGCCGCCTCATCGAAGAAGCCTGCCGCCTCCAGCGCCGCGGCCAGCACGACGGCGCAGGTGAAGACGTCATTGGGGGCCTACGCCGATCACGAGAGCCTGGCCGCCGTCCGTCCGGCGAACCCGGCCACCGTGTTGCTGCGGGTCTACAACGCCAGCTCCGTTCGCGGCCAGGCCAAGGCGGTCACCGACGAACTGCGATCGGCGGGCTTCGAATCCATCCTGGACAGCAGCAACGATCCCCTGTATCCCGCGTCCGATCTGCGCTGCGTGGCCCAGGTCCGGTTCGGGGCTGCGGGCGCCGCAGCGGCCAGAACGGTGCTGCTGGTGGCGCCCTGCGCGCAATTGGTGGTCGATTCCAGGGTGGACGACTCGGTCGACCTGGCGCTGGGTGGTCGGTACCTCTACGACCCGGTGTCCAAGGAGGTCCGGGACCAGCTGAAGTCGATCTCGGACGCCGCCACGCCGCCCGCCGTCATCGAGGGACAGACGGCGTCGGCCAAGCCGCTGCCGCCCATCCCGCCGCTCCCGCAGGCCGCCTGCGCCGCCTGAAACGGACGTTTCCGGCCATCGGGGGACACTCCCCGGGACCACTGTGCCGACCGCCGTCATCGTCAGTACGATTCGCGCACCCACCGTCACCTCATCCTCGGGGCGGGAAGCACAGACGTGAGGAGCTCGGCGTGACATCCCAGCCAGAAACGGCCTTCGGTATCGACATCGGCGGTACCGGCATCAAAGGTGGCGTCGTCGATCTCCGCGGCGGCGTGTTGCTCGGCGACCGGTTCCGGCTGGACACCCCGCGACCGTCCACCCCGGAAGCCGTTGCTGCGACGGCCGGCAAGGTGTCGGCGAACTTTGACTATCAGGGACCGTTCGGGGTCGCCTTCCCGGGTGTCGTGCTCGGCGGTGTCGTGAAGACCGCGGCCAACGTCGACAAGGGCTGGATCGACACCTCGCTCAAGCATGCGATGGAACCGGAGTTGCCCGGCCCGGTCACGGTTCTCAACGACGCCGATGCGGCCGGTCTGGCCGAGGCGCGGTACGGCGCGGGCCGGGGACGCCGCGGCCTGGTCATCGTCGTCACCTTCGGCACCGGCATCGGCATCGCCCTGATCAACGACGGAAAGCTCGTGCCGAACGCCGAACTCGGCCATATCGAGCTGGACGGGCACGACGCGGAGAGCAAGGCGGCGGCGTCCGCCCGGGAGCGTGACGGGCTCAGCTGGGAGCAGTGGGCCAAGCGGGCGTCGAAGTACCTCCGCGCGGTCGAGAATCTGCTCTGGCCGGAGCTGTTCATCCTCGGCGGCGGCATCTCCAAGAAGCCGGAGAAGTGGGTGCCGCTGCTGAAGAACCGGACACCGCTGGTGGTCGCCCAGTTGATCAACAACGCCGGCATCGTCGGTGCCGCCCTGGCCGCCTCCGAAGCCGAACAGGACGCCGCCGGCGAGACGCCGGCAGAGACGACGCAGGCGCTGGTCCTGGACTGAACGCACCGGAACAGCGGGCGGCCGGGCAGGGACAATCACGCCCGCGGTGTCCGGCCGCGCCTGTTCGGTCGTGGTGAGCGACGCTCGACGTTACAATGGGAGAGTCGCTTTCCGGCAGGACCACGGTTCTCGAGTTCGGATCCATCGCGTGGGACAGCCACGGCTGTCCTTTGGCGCGTACGGGTACGGACTGCCAGTCCAGGCGGCTCGTTGAAGCGAAAGGTCATCAGTGGCAGGCGCAGCAACCTCCCCCAGCTCGACACGTACCCGACGGGCGAAGCCCGCCGCAGGTCCGCTGACCGGTCCGAGCAGCACCCCTCCCGACGTCGAAGCCGGTGACGACCTCGTCGTCCCCGAGGACGAGTTGGCCGTCCCGGTCGAGGACATCGACCTGATCGAGGTCGAATCCGTCGAGGCGGTCGCGGCACCTGACGGCACCGTCGAGGTCAACGTCGCCGACATCATCGTCGTCGGCGCGATCGAGCCCGGCGCGGTCGAGGACGAGGAAGAAGAGGACGAGGAGAACACCGCGGTCACCGCGGCGATCCCCGGCGCCGCCAAGGAAGAGAAGCCGGCGGCCGAGTCCGAGGACTTCACCTGGGACGACGAGGAAGAGTCCGAGGCCCTCAAGCAGGCCCGCAAGGACGCCGAGCTCACCGCCTCCGCCGACTCCGTCCGCGCGTACCTCAAGCAGATCGGCAAGGTCGCGCTGCTCAACGCCGAGGAAGAGGTGGACCTCGCGAAGCGCATCGAGGCCGGCCTGTACTCTTCCGAGCGGATGCGGCAGAGCGAAGAGGCCGGCGAACGGCTCACCAACCAGATGCGCCGTGACCTCCGCTGGATCAAGCGGGACGGCGAGCGGGCGAAGAACCACCTGCTCGAGGCGAACCTGCGCCTCGTGGTGTCGCTGGCCAAGCGGTACACCGGCCGCGGCATGGCGTTCCTCGACCTGATCCAGGAGGGCAACCTCGGCCTGATCCGGGCGGTCGAGAAGTTCGACTACACCAAGGGTTACAAGTTCTCCACCTACGCGACGTGGTGGATCCGGCAGGCGATCACCAGGGCGATGGCTGACCAGGCCAGGACCATCCGCATCCCGGTGCACATGGTCGAGGTCATCAACAAACTCGGCCGCATCCAGCGCGAACTGCTGCAGGACCTCGGCCGCGAGCCGACGCCCGAAGAGCTCGCCAAGGAAATGGACATCACCCCGGACAAGGTGCTGGAGATCCAGCAGTACGCCAGGGAGCCGATCTCGCTCGATCAGACGATCGGTGACGAGGGCGACTCGCAGCTCGGCGACTTCATCGAGGACAGCGAGGCCGTCGTCGCGGTCGACGCGGTGTCGTTCACCCTGCTCCAGGACCAGCTGCAGGCCGTTCTGCAGACGCTGTCGGAGCGGGAGGCGGGTGTCGTCCGGCTGCGCTTCGGGCTCACCGACGGGCAGCCGCGCACGCTCGACGAGATCGGCCAGGTCTACGGGGTGACCCGTGAGCGGATCCGGCAGATCGAGTCCAAGACGATGTCCAAGCTGCGGCACCCGTCGCGGTCCCAGGTGCTCCGGGACTACCTGGAGTAGAGATTCTTCGGGGACGGCGGACCCGCCGTCCACATCGTGAGCACGTTGGCCCGGTCGATCTGTTGATCGACCGGGCCGCTTGCTGACCGGAGTCGTCCAGGAGCGGGGGCGGTCAGCGGAGCCGGAACATCCCGGTGTCCGGCTCGAACGTCACCGCTGCGGTGTCGAAGGCGCGACCGATGGCACCGCCTGCCGCCAACTGCTCGACCGGCGCGCTGGTGACGACGCCGCCCGGTCCGATCAGCCAGCCGTCCTGCCCCATCCGCACCGCGGCTTCCACGTCGTGGGTGGATGCGACGACGGCGATGCCGCGCTCGGTGGCGATCCGGCGCAGCAACGCGAGCAGTTCGATCCGGGCCGGCGCATCGAGGAACGCGCTCGGCTCGTCGAGCAGCAGCAGCGCCGGCTCCTGGGCCAGTGCCCGGGCGATCATGATCCGTTGCCGCTGTCCGTCCGACATCCTCGTCAGCGCAACATCTTCCAGTCCGTCGGCGTGCACGGCGGCGATGGCGTCGGCGATGACGGACCGGTCGGTGGCGGTCAGGTTGCCGGCGCTCTTGCGGTGCGGGTAACGCCCCAGCCTGACCACGTCACCGCCCCGCAGCAGGCCAGGATCGAACCGCTCGGTCAGCACCACGGCGACCCGGGCGGCCCGCCGGCGCGGTTCGAGATCCAGCAGTGAGGCGCCGGCGAGCAACACCTGACCGGCGAACAGCCGCTGCAGTCCCGCCACCGACCGGAGCAGGGTCGACTTGCCGGACCCGTTCGGGCCCAGCAGCACGGTGACCCGGCCCGCCGACGCGACGAGGTCGACGTCACGCAGCACGAGCACCGGCGCAGCCCGCCAGCCCGAGCCGGCGTAGCCGACGGTCACGCCCTTCAGCACCAGGTCGCCCACCGGCCCGCTCATGCCGCACCCGCCGCCAGCGTCCGGCTGCGGAGCAGCGCGGCGACGACGACCGGGGCGCCGATCGCGGCCGTCACCACGTTGAGCGGGAGCACCCCTTCGGAGCCCGGCAGCACCGCGATCACCGCGCAGACCTGGCAGACGACGGCGCCCATCAGCACGCTCGCCGGCAGCAGCAGGCGATGGTCGGCGCGACCCAGCGCAAGCCGGGCGAGATGCGGAATCGCGATGCCGAGGAATGCGATCGGCCCGCAGAACGCGGTGATGGCGCCGGCGATGAGCGCGGTGGCCACGATCGCGATGGTTCGCAGCCGGCGGACGGCCACGCCCATCGACGCCGCGTAGGTCTCGCCCAGCAGCAGGGCGTTGAGCGACCCCGACACCAGGCCGGCCAGCAGTATGCCCACCAGCACGGGTATGCCGAGGAACCACAGGTCCGCCCTGGTGGTGCCACTGACCGAACCGAGCCCCCACAGGACGAACTTCTGGATCCGCGCGGGGTCGGAATAGGCCAGCAGCAAGGAGATCAGCGCCCCTGCGGCCGCCCCTATCATCACCCCGATGATCAGCAGGGCGACGACCGAGCGCACCCACCGGGCCAGCGCGAGCACCAGCAACAGGATCGCCAGGGCACCCAGGGCCGCGGCGACGACGGTGCGGAACCGGCCGCTGACCCCGATGGTGGTGGCGAACACGCCGGCGGCGGTGCCGGTGCCGAGCACCGAGAGCGCCACGCCAAGCCCCGCCCCGGAGGAGACCCCGAGGATGTAGGGGTCGGCGAGCGGGTTGGCGAACAGCGTCTGCATCAGCAGGCCGGCGACCGCCAGACCCGCCCCGGCGATGATCGCGGTGATCACCCTGGGCATCCGGACCTCGGCGAGCAGCACCGTGGTGGTGGGGTCCCCGGCGTCGCCGGTGAGCAGGTACTGCACCGTCGCCGACGGCGGGATGGGCACCGACCCGACGCCGAATGCGAGCACGGCCGTCACCAGGGTCAGCAGCGCGAGCGCTGCCAACACCAGTACCGGCCGTGTCCGCATCGTCAGCTGAGCTTCAGGTAGAACGCGTACTCGTGTCCGGGCGCCTGGTCCGGGTGCAGGATCGCGACCAGGTCGCCGAGGATCAGGTCCGGCCGGACGACCCCCAGCTCGTAGAAGTTGTTGCCGCCGGACGGGGTGACGTCCTTCGCCGCGTTCCAGACGTTGCCGGTCTTGAACGCCTCGAACTCGGCGAACCGCGGTTCCTCGGCCAGCGCCTCGGCCTTGGTGGTCCAGGTGGTGCTGGCCAGCCACGCCGGCGCCGTTCCCGCCTTGGCGAAGACGGTCTCGACGTCGGTGCTGATCGAACCCGTCGTGGTGTCGGCCGCCCATGCGGTCGTGCCACCCGCGTCGGCGATCAGCCTGGCGTTGAACGACTTTCCGCCCGGGACGAACCAGGTGCCCTGGTAGGGCTGGCCGGGGACCACGGCGACGTCGGTGGCGTCCTTCATCTTTTCGGCGAGCGCCTCATAGTCGGTGCTGACGCCGTCGAAGAAGGACGCCGCTGCGGCCTCTGTCCCGGTCAGGGCGGCGAAGTACTTCACCCACTCCGCCCGGCCGAGGGGGTCGTTCTCCAGCCACTCGGCGTTCGCCAGGACCGGGATCCCGGCGGCCTTGATCACCGCATACGCCGGGTCGTCGGTGCCCGCCGTGATGACGGCCTGGGGCTTGCCCTTGACGACCGCCTCGGCGTCGACGGTGCCGGCCGCCGAGTACTCGACGACACCCGGCTCGGCAACCCGGTCGAGGACCTCCTTCTCGGAGATGAAGGCCTTCGACCCCACGCCGGTCAACGCGTCGAGCTGGTCGAGCGCGACCAGGCTGCCCAGGTGCGAGGTGGAACCCGAGTACAGCGACGTGACGGGGGTGGTGACGACGGTGGCCTCGGCCAGTTCCCCGGTCAGCTCCGGCTTCGGCGCTCCGCAACGGACCAGGACGTAGGACTCCGCCGACCCGCCCTGGGTCGGTTCCTTGACCGTCAACACCTGGTACGAGTCCTCGTACTCGATGGTGAAGTTGGTGGCGTACTCGACCTGCGACTTGGCCGGGAAGTAGTCGACGCCCTCGGTGTAGTCGGTGATGCAGCCTTTGTCGTCGAAGGTCGCGGCGGCGGAGCCGGTGGCACTGGCGCTGGCGGAAACACTTGCGGCACTGCCGCTCTCGGCGGTTGCCGCCGCCGAGGTCGGCGTGCTGGAGGACGATTCGGACGAACTGCAGGCGGCGAGCAGCGTCACCGCGGCGACGACGCCGATCAGGGAGGTCGCCCGGCGGCGCACCGTGCGCGCATTGGAACGCGGCCGGGTCGGGTCGTGGCGGGGGTGATCGTGGCGAGGGTGGTCGGGGTCAACCCTGGAGGCAGGGTGGAGGGGAGGCACAGAAGGCTCCTGGACAGGCCGAGCGGTGGCGGGTTCGGAGCCAGCGGCACGGACCACGGGGTGGCCCGATCGCGCGCGACCGTCCCTCGCGGTCCCGAACGACGTGGACCGGCGGTCCACGTACCGATGGCAGGTCTTCGGACTCCCGGGCGCTGCCGGCGCGATCGAGGAACGACCGTGCCGGACTTCCTACTGGCCATCGCTTCCCGGACGCTGTCGTCCAGTGCTGTACCCCACGGGGGTGGGGTGATGGCGGTCGTTCCCGATCACCGCTGCGGGGCAGTCCCGGATTCACACCGGGTTCCCTGTTGTCCCACCGGCCCCGTCACCACCGCCGCCGATGCGGTGAGGGTGAAGGATTCTGCGGACCATCAGCCGCGAGAAGGCTACTCCAGGAACGGCGATCCGTTGTTGCGGCGTACAGGGATCACACGGAGCCGGATGTCGGGTTCAGCTCCAGTGCAGCAGCAGCACGCTGGCCGGGATGGCCAGCAGCGCCAGGGACGCGAGGTAGACCAGGGCGATCTGCCAGCGCGCCAGCGGACGGGGGTCCAGCAACCGGCGGACCCGGTCGGCGACGGCGGTGCCGGCAATGGCCGGCGAGTCGGCCAGTCGGTCGGGCGGCACGAACGGCGGCGGCCCCGACAGTGCGACCTTCGCCAGCGCCGAAGCCAGTGCCGCACAGGAGGTTCGGCTCGCCGCCACGTCGTCGGCCAGCATCTCGGTGAGTTCGGACACCGCCCCACCGGCCGGCCTGACGCCGGGTACCCGGCCGAGGGCGATGGCCCACGCCTGGAACGGGAGCACCAGCAGGTCGTGCCGGGCGCGCAGATGCGCCCGTTCGTGCTGGATGACGGCGGCCAACTCCGCGTCGGTCAGCAGGTCGACCAGACCGGCGGACAGCACGACCCTGGAATGCCATCCGGGCAGCGTGTAGGCGACGGCGGCGCGGTGATCCAGAATCCTGACATCGGCGGGCCGGACGAGCCGGCGGGCACCGTTCCGTCGCTCCGCCGGGGCGGTGAGCAGGTCGAGCACCTGCCGGTGGGCGCGCCGCCGGCGGGCGATCAGCACCGCGGTACGGAGCAGCACCGTCAGCAGCACGGCCGTGAGAACGGCGGCGAGCAGGCCGCAGACCAGCCGCCACGCCGGCACGTCCAGCGAGCCCGTCAGCAGTGCGGCGAACCAGTTCCAGGCCCCGCCGAGCAGCCAGTCGCCGAGCGGTTCGACGGCGAGCACCACCAGTCCCGCGACGACGGAGAATCCGGCGGCCAGACAGACCGCCTGCCAGAGCACCAGGGCAGGCCGCGGTGATCGGCGCGGCCATCGGGCCCTGGCCAGCCGCTCGCTGACCGGGGCGGTGAGCACGAGTCCCACCGCGATGAGGAGCACTGCGAACAACGACACGGAGATCTCGCCGGAGATCACGTGCTACCGGCCGTCCAACGCCCGCCGCAACGCTTCGACGTCCTCGGCCGACACGCCCCCGACGAACCGGGTGAGCGTGGCGTCGCGGTCCGCAGAGGTGTCGAGGACCTGCTGCATGAGCGCCGCGGTGTGCTCGTCACGGTCGGCCACCGCCTCGTAGGAATGCGCCCGGCCGTCCCGGCTGCGCCGCACCAGGCCCTTGGTCTCCAGCCGGGACAGCACCGTCAGCACGGTGGTGACCGCAAGCTCCCGACCGGGCAGCAGATCCACCACCGCTCGCGCCGTCATCGGCTCCCCGGCGTCCCAGAGCACTTCGATGACGGCGCGCTCCAATTCGCCGCGGCCCGCCATCGACACTCCCGTCACCGGATAACCAACTCAATCCGGACGATTCTACATCGAGTAGAACCGTATGCCACCTGCTGCGTCGGTCGGCCTGCGGTGCGAACGTCATCCCGACCGCCGCGCGGTCGCCGGCACCCGCCGGCCGCCCTCCAGCACGACGACCTCGTCCGCCGCGCCGACATCCGACGGCCGGTGACTGACCAGGACGACGCTGCGATCCCCGGCTTCGGTGAGCAGCAGTCGGGTGACGGCGTCTGCCGTGGCCGGGTCCAGGTGGGCGGCCGGCTCGTCGGCCAGCAGGACGGGCCGTCCGGCCAGGAATGCCCTGGCCAGCGCCACCCGCTGCCGCTCGCCACCCGAGACGGCCTGCCCGTGCTCCCCCACCCGGGTGTCGAGGCCCTCGGGCAGGCGATCGAGCCACGGCCCGGCGCCCGCTGTGCGCAGGGCGGCAGCCACCTCGTCGTCGGACGCGTCGGGCCGGGCCAGCCGAACGTTCTCGGCGAGGGTGGAGTCGAACAGGTGCGCTCGTTGATCGCACCAGCCGAAGTGTGTCCGCGCCTCGTCGGGGTCGAGTGCGGCCAGGTCGACGCCGTCGACGGTGATGGTGCCCGCGGTCGGCGTCAGGAATCCCAGCAGCACCGCCAGCAACGTCGACTTACCGGAACCGGACTCCCCCAGCACGACGATCCGCTTGCCGGGCTCCAGGTCGAGGTCGATTCCCGTCACCGCGTCGTGGTCGACGCCCGGCCAGCGCGCCGACACACCGCGCAGCCGGATCAGCGGCCCCGCGCCGGAGACCGGCAGCGGCACAGGATGTTCGGGCGCGGCGGCCGTCACGGCCGGGGTGTCGAGCACACCGAACAACCGAGCGACCGCAGCCGAGGACCGGCGCAGCGTGGACGCGGCCGTGCCCACCGCCTGCACGGTGTCGGTGAGCGCGAGCGGCGTGAGCACGATCACGGCGAGCAACACCGGGTCGAGGTTGGCCGAGACCACGGCGGGCACGCCGAACCGGGCCGACAGCCACACCGCCGCTCCCATCGCCGCCACCGCGAGGCCGGCGGCGATCCCCGCGGCACGCGCGGTACCCGCCGCGACCCGGCGATTGGCCGACTCGAGCACGGCCAGTTCGGCCAGCCTGCCGTCCATCGCGTCCAACACGGTCAGCTCGGCCAGTTCGTCGAGCATCTCGGTGACCAGCTGGGTGCGCCGCGCCCGCAGGGCGACGACGGCATGCTCGATGCGGGCGTTGCGCCGGGCTGTGATGAGCGGCGCCGCGATGCAGGCGACCACCAGCGCCACGGCGAGCGCCAGCCCGGCGAGCGGCAGAATCAGGAACGCCAGCACGACGGTGCCGCCGCACACCAGCACGGCCGCTCCCAGCGGCAACAGGCCACGCAGGAACGCATCGCCGGCATCGTCCACGTCGTCGACGGTGCGAGCGAGCAGGTCACCCTTGCGCCAGAGTGGGAGCCCGGCCGGCGCCAGTTCGGCGAGGTGCGCCACCAGCCGCTGACGGATCCTGCCCAGCACCCGGAACGCGGCGTCGTGCGACACCAGCCGCTCCAGGTACCGCAGCACCCCCCGACCGATGCCGAAGGTCCGGACGGCGACGACCGCAACCATCAGGTACAGCACGGGTGGCTGTTGGGCGGCTCGGGCGATCAACCATGCCGAGGTCGCCATCAGCGCCACGGCACAGCCTGAGGCAAGACCCCCGAGCACGGCCGCGCCGACGAGCCGGCCGCGGTGTCCGCGGGCCTGTCCCCACAGCCGCAGCAGTGGTGAGCCGGTGCGGCGGACCGGCACGTACACCGCAACGGCGGCAGCCGGAGCGCGGTCGGGCGGCGCTGGCGTCAAAGGCGGGGTCGTCACCACGGGCCGACCGCCAGTACCTCGACGTCGTCGATCGGTTGGTCCGCCACGGGGAGGTCCACCGAGCCGAGGTGGATCGCGTGGTCGGCCAGTACCAGCGGCGCCGTGCGGTGGGTCACCAGCACCACGGTCCGTCCGACGGCGGCCGTCCGGATGCCGGACAACACCCGCTCCTCTGTTCCCTCGTCCAGCGAGGCGGTCGGCTCGTCGAGCAGCAGCACCGTCGACGGCCGGGCGATGGCCCGTGCGAGCGCAAGCCGTTGCCGCTGGCCCTGACTCAGACCGGCGCCGCCCTCGCCCAGTTCTGTGTTCCAGCCGGCCGGCAACGCGTCGATGAACCCGGTGGCATCCACCGCCGCCAGCGCTGCCCGCAACGTCGCGTCGTCGGCGGTCGGATTGCCGAGCGCGAGGTTCTCGCGGATCGATCCGGCCTGCATCGCCGCACCCTGACCCGCCCAGGACAGGGCTGCACGCCAGGCACCGGGCTCGACCTCGGTCAGATCGATGTCGGCGGGCGGTACCGATTCCTGTGGTGCCAATTGTGGTGGTCCTGTGGACGGACCCGTGACGAGCACCCGGCCCCTGTCGGGGCGCTGGACACCGGCGAGCACCTGCAGCAGGGTGGTCTTCCCGGCACCACTGTCACCAGTCACCACGGTGACCGCTCCGGCCGGGATGGTCAGCGACAGTGGGCCGACGGTTCCCCGTTCGCCGATGGCGCCGACCGTCACGGCGTCCAGCCGGAACCCGGGCACCGCGGGTAGATCGGTCCTGGCGCCCGGGACCGGGACCGGCGTGTCGAGGACGGCCAGCACCTTGCCGGTCGCGGCGACCCCATCGGCCGCGGCATGGAACTGGGTGCCCAGCTGGCGGAGCGGGAGGTAGGCCTCCGGGGCGAGGATCAGCACCGCCAGGCCCACCTGCAGCGTGAGATCGCCGTACACGAGGCGCAACCCGATCGCGACGGCGACCAGTGCCACCGACAGCGAGGCCAGCAGTTCCAGCACCATCGACGACAGGAACGCCACTTTCAGCGTGCTCATCGAGGTACGGCGGTAATCGTCGGTGACCCGGCGGACGGCCTCCGCCTGCGCCTTGGCCCGGCCGAAGACCTTGAGGGTCGGCAGTCCCGCCACCACGTCCGTGAAGTGCCCGGCGAGCCGGGACAGGCTCTGCCACTTCTGCTGTGTCTGACGGTCGGTGTACCAGCCGACCAGCGCCATGAAGACGGGTATCAGCGGCAGGGTGATGGCCACGATCACCGCGCTGGTCAGGTCGGCGGTACACAGATAGGCCAGCATGATCAGCGGGATCACCACCGACAACACCAGCTGCGGCAGGTATCTCGCCACGTAGTCGTGCAGTGACTCGATCCCGGTGGTGGCCAGCACGGCCAGTTCGCCGCCGTGCTCCCCGGAGCGCCACCGCGGCCCCAGTGCGGCGGCGTGCCGCAACAGGTCCCGACGCAATCCGACCGTCACTGAACTGGCGCTGCGCCGGGCGACCTCCTCGGACACCCAGGCCAGAATCGCCCTGGCGCCCATGACAACGGCCAGCGCGACCAGGCGATCCAGCACGTCGTCCAGGCCGTCGCCGCCGATGATGACGTCGGCGAGGATGCCGGCGATCAACACCGCCTGCGCGATGACAACGCCGGCCATCGCGATGCCGAGCAGCACCGACACCACCAGGAGCGTGCGGACACCCGCGGCATACCGCATCAGTCGCGGGTCCAGTGGGCGCATGGGTTCAGTGTCACAGACCGTGCCGACAGTGCCTGCCCGGTTCCTCCCGCACTGCCCTGTTACCGATCACCGGCGCGCTCGAGGACGCACTGTCGGTGCCGACTGCGATGGTCACCATGTGCCGATGCTCGACCGCCTGCACGCGCGTGAATGGCAGGAGATTCGTTAAGTCCTCCAAACAAACCGGAATCGGAGAGCGTTTGGGAATCGGCAAAACCGGGTACAGGTCACCTATTGACAGCTTTACCGAAAGCATGGCGAATACTTGGGGTGGATTGCTGTGGTCATTCAAGGAACTACCAGCCAGGGCCACCGAGGTCCATTCCTCACGCAGTCCGGCATGCCCGCGCAGCGTCCCGCACACACCCAGATACCGCGTCGAGAGCGGCCGAACGTCGTGACGGTACTTCTCGTCGATCCGGCGAGGGAGAGCCGGGAGCTCCTGTCCGGCGGCCTGATCGACGCAGGGATCGGGCGGGTGATCGTGGCCGAGTCAGTGGGTGCGGCGGAGGACATCGTCGACAGCAGCTCCGGTGGTGATCTGGCCCTGATCAGTCTGGCTCTGGGCGAGTCCGCGGTTCGGCTGATCCGCCGGCTCCGCAGCGAACCATGGCGGCGAGTCGTCGCACTCGCGCCGTCCGGCGACGTCCCGACAGTTCTCGGCGCGCTGCAGGCCGGTGCCTCCGGCGTACTCCGCGGGCACCCGAAAACCCCTGTCGCAGAACTACCTCGACTCGTTCACGAGCTCACCGACCGGGAGATCGAGGTGCTGACCGACGTGGCCGACGGCCGGTCCAACAAGTGGATCGGCGAACATCTGTCGCTGTCCGCCCTGACGGTCAAGAGCCACCTGGCACGGATAAGCCGGAAACTCGGCACCGGTGACCGTGCGCAGATGGTTGCAATCGCCATGCGCGCCGGATTGATCGCCTGACGATCAGTGCCTTCGGCGGCTCTCCAGCAGCATGAGGGTGGTCGCCACCGTCACCTGTCGCGGAGCCGCGGACGGAGCGCTACCGCTTCCCGTTGACCGGCCCAGGCGAGCGCCATGGCGGGGTGCCAAGATCGGCCTGCGCGTCGGTCCTGTGAGACCACCCGCATAATTCGGTCCCGGCTTCCGAAGGCGGTCAGCATGGCTCAACCCGGTGATCCAGGGATCGAAGGCGGCTTGCTCGGCATCGTCGAGGCCGCTCGGTCTGACTTGGCCGTCCGACTGGGAATCTCGCCAGAGGAGATCACGCCGGTATCCGCCGCTTCGGTGGTGTGGCCGGATTCGGCGCTCGGTTGTCGTCGGCCGAACATGCGCTACAAGCAGGTGCCGGTCGACGGGACGCTGGTCGAACTTCAGGCAAACGGCAAGCTCTACCGCTACCACAGCGGGGGGCCACGACCCCCGTTTCTCTGCACCGCGTGAGGGTCCCCGCTCGGGCTCGAAATCGCCTTGCCATATCCCTTTGGTGTTGTCGCCCGAACGGTGGACGAGTACCTTCCCAGCGAAGAGTGAACGCACAGTTCCTTGACGTTGGCGACCTGTCACTTTCCTCCACTCCGGTCTCTATCGGCAGATCACTCATCGAGGGAGTCCTCCAATGCGCACCAAGACAGCCGTCGCCACGATGGTCATTCTGGTCTGCGGCATGGTGCAGCCTGCTGGCGTCGTCTTCGCTGCGAGTCCGGCCGGACCGGAGGGCGCCCACACCAGCGTCGAGCCGGGCGCGGGTGGGACGAAGGACGTGGCGGAAAGCTCCTCCGGGAGCTACATCGTTGTGATGAAGCAAGACCCGTTGGTGGCGTCGATACCGACCACCCGCCTGTCGACGCCGCAAGCAGTCGCTCAGGCAAGCGCACTGGATGCTATCCACACCGAGGTATTGGCCGATGCTGGAGTGGTCGAGGAGGCGAAGGTTCACGACTACACAAATTCACTCAACGGATTCTCAGCAATTGTCAGTCACGACAAGGCAATAGCCATGGCGGCGAATCCAGCCGTCGCGTTGGTCATGCCGGACGACGTCCGGCACCTGACCCGCGAGTCCCAGGCCGGCCAGAGCACCTCAGCAGGGAGCACCCAACAGGACGATTTGGGCCATTTTCTTGGCCTTACCGGCCGCGCGGAGGCGTGGCGCAGCGGTGTCACCGGGGAGGGCGTGGTTGTCGGAGTCATCGACACCGGGATCTGGCCGGAGCACCCAAGTTTCGCCGATGACGGTTCTTACAAACCGCCGGCTCAACCTCTGGACAGCAGCGAACGCTCGGCCTGTGACTTCGGTGATACTGCCCACAACCCGGACGACGCGCCTTTCAGCTGCAACAACAAACTGATCGGCGCACGTCAGATGCTCGACACCTATCGGAAGGTAGTCGGCGCCGAACCCGACGAATTTGATTCGGCCAGGGATGATGACGGCCATGGAACGCACACTGCATCCACCGCCGCCGGTAACTCCAAGGTGCAGGCAGAAATCTCGCACCGGCCGATAGCGGTGATTTCGGGCATCGCGCCCCGAGCCCAGATCGTCGCTTACAAGGCACTGGGAAAAGATGGTGGATTCACGTCTGATTTGGCCGCAGCCATTGACCAGGCGGTTGCCGACGGCGTCGATGTGATCAATTATTCGGTCGGCGGCGGCGCCCAGACAGTCACCGCAGACACGATCGCCTTTCTCTTTGCCGCCGACGCCGGGGTGTTCTCCGCGGTCTCCGCCGGCAACGACGGCCCGACCGCGGAGACGATCGGGGGGCCGGCTGATGTCCCCTGGGTGACGGCGGTCGGTGCCAACACGATGAAGCGATCGTTCGAAGGCATCGTCAAGCTCGACCGGGGGCCGAACGTGTCCGGCTCCTCCTTGACGGCAGGTACCCGGAGGCTGGCGTTGGTCGATGCAGAGGCGGCTCCGAAGGCAGGGGCGAGCGGGGCTCAATCCGAGCTGTGCCTGGCCGGCACCTTGGACCCCGCCAAGGTGACCGGAAAGATCGTGCTGTGCAAGCGGGGCGGGAACGGCCGCGTTGCCAAGAGCGCCGCGGTGCTGGCCGCCGGCGGGGCCGGGATGGTCCTGTACAACGCTTCGAACTCCGACAACCTCTTTACTGACAACTTCTTCCTGCCCACCGTGCACCTGGATTTCTCAACCGGATTGACGGTGAAGTTCTATATTCATCATCACCGCAATCCAATGGCCACCCTTCAAACGGGGAAGGTGACCACATTGCCCTATGCCCCGTCGATGACCGCATTTTCCTCACGCGGCCCCAACCCTTCCGCGCCGGACATCATCAAACCGGACATCACCGCGCCAGGAATTCAAATACTGGCCGGCAACACACCGTTCCCGACCCCGGGGGAAGAGGTCCCGGGGGAACTGTTCCAGGCCATTGCAGGCACGTCGATGTCCAGCCCGGTCGTCGCAGGTGTCTACGCGCTGATCAAGCAGGTGCATCCGGATTGGAGCGCAGCGGCTGCCAAGTCCGCGTTGATGACCACGGCCGACACCAACGTCAAGGACAACGATCGCAAGAGCAAGGCCGGACCGTTCGCGATGGGCTCCGGCATGGTGGACCCTGGCAAGCCGGGTGCCAACGGTTCCGCATTCAAGCCCGGCCTTGTCTATGACGCCGGTTTCACCGACTATCTCGGCTTCCTCTGCGACGCCGGGCCAGAGGCGTTCCAAAATCCCGAGGCCACCTGCTCGGCACTGTCAGCCAATGGGATACCGATCGTCGCCACGGGACTCAACCTGTCCTCGATCGGTGTGTCCCAGCTCGCCGGCCGCACGACGGTCACCCGAACGGTCACCAGCGTCGCCGACAAGCCAGTCACCTGGAGGGCGGAGATCATGGCGCCCCCCGGTTATTCGGTGAAAGTCGACCCCAAACGGTTCACCCTCCGACCCGGGGAATCCGAACGCGTCCAGGTGACTGTCACCAATACCGGCTCCGCGAAGATCGGTGAGTGGGCCACCGGAGCGTTGACCTGGAAGGCCAGGACATACGAGGTCCGAAGCCCCATTGCGGTCCGTGGGGTCACGATGGATGTGCCGACGGAGGTTTCCGGCAGCGGTGTACAGGGTTCACTGAACTTCGATGTCAAGTTCGGTTACACCGGTCCGTACGCCGCGCGCGCGCATGGCCTGGTAGCGCCAATCGACACAACAGACCAGATCAGTCAGGACCCGGACCAGACCTACCCCAGTGCTGACGACGGAGCCGGAGTTGACGCCATCCCGGTGACGTTGACCGGCATCGCGCACGCTCGCTGGTCGCTGGTGCTCCCCGGGGATAACGATTTGGATCTCTACCTGTTGGACGGCACCGGGAAAGTGGTTGCCTCCAGCACCAATGGCGGCACCGACGAAACCATCGATGTCAGTTCACCACCCGACGGCAACTACACCCTGATCGTGCACGGCTGGGCGGTAGGTGCCACCCCGGTGACCTACACCATGCACAACTGGAATGTTCCTGCGGCACCCGGAGGTGGTTCGTTGGTCATCGACAAAGCACCGACTGCAGCCACCATTGGGGCCACCGCGAGTGTGACTGTCAGCTGGTCCGGGTTGACGGCCGGAACGACCTACCTGGGCGCCGTCTCCCACAGCAACGCTGACGGCATTGTCGGGCTGACACTCGTGGACGTTACCGGCTAGCGCTCGGATCGCAGGCCCGTCAGCACTCGGAGTGGTCGAAGTAGCCGTCGGCCACGGTGACAGCACAGCGGGCCGGTTCCCTCTGGAACCGGCCCGCTGTCGTTCCCCGGGAGCTGCTCAGGCCACCGGCACCGTGGTCGGCGACTCGGGAATGTGGTGCACCGAGATGCGGCGTCGGAACACCCAGTAACTCCACGCCTGGTAGGCCAGGATGACCGGGACGAACACCAGCGCGATCCAGCTCATCACGGTCAGCGTGTACGGCGTGGAGGCCGCGTTCTCCACGGTCAGCGAGAACGCCGGGTCGACGGTCGACGGCAGCACGTCCGGGTACAGCGAGGCGAACCAGCCGATGACCAGCAGGGCAGTCGAGAGCGCGGTTGCCAGGAATGCCCAGCCGTCGCGCTCCGCCCGGGTCAGCAGGTATGCCACCAGCAGTGCGGCGACAGCCAGTACGCCGACTGTGACGGAGATCGCGGTGCCGCGGATGATCTGCTGCCAGCCGACGGCCAGTGCCATCAGCACGATGGCGGCCGGGCCGACCGTCAACGCCACACCGCGGGCCCTGGCCCGGACATCAGCGGTGGTCTTCAGGGCCAGGTACACCGCGCCGTGCGTGAGGAACAGGCTCAGCGTGCAGAGCCCCATCAGCAGCGCGAACGGGTTGAGCAGGTCGAAGAAGGTGCCGACGTACTCGTGGTCGGCGTCCAGCGGCACGCCCCGGACGATGTTCCCGAACGCCACACCCCAGAGCAGCCCGAGCACCCAGGAGGTGATCAACATCGCCCAGTCCCAGCGGGCACGCCAGACATCGCTGTGCCCCTTGCCCCGGTACTCGAAGGCCACCCCGCGGACGATCAGGCAAACCAGGACGACCACCAGGGCGAGGTAGAAGCCGGAGAACATCGAGGCGTACCACTCCGGGAACGCCGCGAAGGTCGCGCCGCCCGCCGTGAGCAGCCACACCTCGTTGCCGTCCCAGACCGGGCCGATGGTGTTGATCAACACCCGGCGGCCCTTCTCGTCCTTACCGACCAGCCGCAGCAGGGCACCGACGCCGAAGTCGAAACCCTCCAGGACGAAGTAGCCGATCCAGAGGATCGCGATGAGACCGAACCACAAATTATTGAGCCACACGGCGATTGCTCCTCCGACGGTACTGAGCTGAACGACTGCTGAGCTGAACGACTGCTGAGCTGCAACTGAGCTGCACCTGCTGAGCTGCACCTGCTACGAGCTGGACGACCGGGCAGAGCGGGATCCACTAATAGGCGAAGGCCATCGGCTTTTCGCCCGGCTCGCTGGATGAATCGCCGTCGCCACCATCGCCGTCGCCGGCGGATCCGCCCCGTGGCCGGCGCTCGATCGAGGCCAGCGCCTCCTGCTCGGTCGGGGGACCGATCTTGACGAACTTGATGACCAGGCCTACCTCGATGATCGCGAGGATCCCGTACACGGCGGTGAAGATGATCAGCGACGTCAGCACCGCGGCGCCGGACACCGATGGTGAGACGGAGTCCTCGGTCTTGAACAGGCCGACCACGGTCCAGGGCTGGCGGCCCATCTCGGTGAAGATCCAGCCGAAGGAGTTTGCGATGACGGGTCCCGCGATGGAGATCATCGCAAGGCGCCAGACCCACTTGTTCTTCGGCAGACGACCTCGGCGGGTCAGCCACAGGCCGACCAGCGACACCAGGATCATCACGAAACCGGCGCCCATCATGATCCGGAAGGACCAGTAGGAGACGGGGATGTTCGGCCGGTAGTCGCCGGGGCCGTACTGCTGCTCGAACCGCTGCTGGATGTTGTTGATGCCCTCGACGGTGCCGTCGGTGGAGCCGGTGGCCATGAAGGACAGCACCCCGGGCACCCTGATCGACCAGACCTCCTGGGATCCGTCCAGGGTTCCGATCGTGATCAGCGAGAAGGACGCACCGTCGGTCGTCTCGTACAGCGCCTCGGCGGCCGCCATCTTCATCGGCTGCACCTCGGTCATCGCCTTGGCGAGCAGATCACCGGTGACCAGTACCAGCAGTGACCCGATCAGCATGCCCACCAGCCCTAGCCGGACGGAGGGGCGGAACACGACGACGTCACGCTGCTTCATCAGGAACCACGCCGAGATGCCGGCGAACATCACGGCGCCGCTCAGGACCGAGGCCGCGATCACGTGCGAGTAGGCCCACAACTGGAGGGGCTGCGACAGCACCGCCCAGATGTCGTTCATCTCGGCCCTGCCGCGTTCCACGTCGACGGTGATGCCGACCGGATTCTGCATGAACGAGTTGGCCGCCATGATGAAGTACGCCGACAGCGCCGTGCCGATCGACACGGCCCACATACACGCGGCATGCAGGCGCGGCGAGAACTTGTCCCAGCCGAAGATCCACAGGCCCAGGAAGGTCGACTCGAGGAAGAACGCGAGCAGCGCCTCCATGGCCAGCGGGGCACCGAACACGTCGCCGACGAAGCGGGAGTAGCTCGACCAGTTCATCCCGAACTGGAACTCCTGGACGATGCCGGTGACCAGGCCGAGGGCGAAGTTGATCAGGAAGATCTTCCCCCAGAACTTCACCATCCGGAGGTACACAGGCTTCCGGGTTCGCACCCAGGCGGTCTCCGTCAGCGCGAGGAAGAAAGCCATACCGATCGTGATCGGCACGAACAGGAAGTGGTACACGGTGGTGATCCCGAATTGCCAACGGGCGATCCCCAGCGAGTCCATCGGAGCTCCTTGACGGCAGGTCGAACGGGCACCAGGCGGCGCCACGGATCAGCTTGAACTCGCATGGTCCTTCGGACAAAGGGACCAAAGTCCCTAGTTAGCTGTGCGGCCCATCACCGAGGGTTGCCAAAGTGGGTTCTACGCCACGGGCGAACTGCCCCCGTCCGGGCCCATCGGAGTGGCACGATGAAGGAGTCCCACGGAACCGACGGTCACGCCGACCACCATTGGCCCGGTATCCCAACGGCCGCGGGATGGCTCTTTCTGTAAAAGTTGTCGGGTTGCGGACGTGTCGTGCATCGCCAGTAGCGGTGCCGTCATCGAGCGTGTTCGTCGGCTCTGCACCGAAAGACCGGATTGACAGTAGCCGTGAACGGGAACGTTGACGGTGCGTGACGTACCGCCACCGCTTGCGGTGGCCGACGATGGGAGGACGACAATGACCGGAATCCTGGCCAGTCCAGCTGCACTCACCGCCGCCGACCGCTGTGACCGCTGCGGAGCAGCAGCGAGGGTCCGCGCCGTCCTGCCGACGGGCGGTGAGCTCCTCTTCTGTGGTCACCACGCCCAGGAGCACAGCGCGCGCCTCGAGCAGCTCGCCGCCGTTTTGCACCACTCCCGCGACGCGGGCTGATCTTCGCAGCGCCCGCCGGTCCTGACCGGGCCGCGGGTTCTGTTCGGCGCGGGCCCGCAGGGGTCCACACCGACGCACACCGACCAGGGGCGGTCCGTCTTCGACGGGCCGCCCCTGATTCTTTCCCGACCGAATTCCTTGCCTGCCAGCAGGTTTGGGTTGCCACCCGTTCGGCCGAACGTGCCCGCAAATGCCGTGACCCCGCCCCCCCGATGCGCGATGATGCCCGGGCAGGCGCGAACAACGCGCCCGCGAACAAAGCGCAGCGAGCGGGCGGGGAGGCGGGTCTTGGTACAACCCAGCAGGGCGGTCGGTACCCCCGCCGGTCAACCGATGCCCGCGCTGGCCGGTCGGCGCCCGCCGCGGGCGGACCCGGTGGCGGCAGCGCTGCTGTTGATCGGCGGCGCCATCGGTATCTGGCAACTGCTGCTGCCTTGGCGAGCCGTTGCGGTGGATCCGCGGGCCGCCGGGGATGACGTCTCCATCACCGGCTGGCAGGTCTACCGGCTGCTCAGGTCCGTGCCCGACGCGGCCGGCGATCTGCAGATCGCCACCTACTCCGTGTTGGGCGCCGCGGTCGGCGGCGGAGCGCTGATCGTCCTCGGGCTGGCGATGATGGCCTCCATCAACCATCGGCCGCTCGGACTTGCCGCACTGCTGGTGTCGCTGCTCTGCATCGGTGGGGCCGCCTGGATGCTGGTGCGCGCGCGGGCCATCTTCGACGTCGGGCTGTTCACCCTGTTCGCACAGGCCCAGGTTGGTTGGTACCTCTTCCTGGCGGCGGGCTTCGTCGGTCTGCTGGGAGCGTGGAAAGCACTCGCGACCGGCTGAGAATGCCGGCCGGCGACCGTCAGAGCATGCCGAGCAGGTGGTCCCGCCGCGCCTGCAGGACGTCCGGTCCGGCAGCCGCGGACGCCGGCCCCGGGACTTCCCGCCGCAGCTGCGAGTGCACCTTGGCATGCGCCGCACCCGTGCGGGCAGCCACCCTGGCGACGAGCTGGTTGACCTCCCGCCGGAGCGCGGCCGCAGCCCGCCAGGACGAGGCCTCGGTGTGCTGTCCGTCCGGCCGGTCCGCCACGCTGACCTGGGACGCGGCCTGCACGCGTCGGCGCAGGTCCGAGTCGCGGGTGGCCAGCAGGGCGGCCGTCTGCTCAGGGGTCAGCAGTCCCGGCAGCCCGAGGTACTCCTGGTCCTCGGCCGTGATCGGCCCGGCATCGACGACGGCCGGGTCGGACCCTGCCGCGGACACCGGTGTGGCGGTGACCGCGCGACCGGAGTGCAGCAGGTGCGCGAATTCGGCCTGCGAGTCGAGCACCTCGATCGCGCCTGACGCGGTCGGCTCGGCCGGCTCCAGCAGCAGGTCGAGCGCATCGAGGTCGTCCTCGACCGGAGGGGGCGGGGCCATCACGTAGTTGCGGTCGTTCTCCAGCTCGGCGGCGAGCGCCAGCAGCGGTCGCACGGCCGGCAGGAAGACGGTCGCCGATTCGCGAGGTCCGCGGGCCCGCACCACGCGACCGACCGCTTGGGCGAAGAACAACGGCGTGCGGTACGCCGTCATCCACGCCAGGCATGCGGCCCGGGGAATGTCGACGCCTTCCGAGATCATCCGTACGCAGACGGCGATGCGCTGGTCGGACGTGCGGAACCGCTCGATCCGCTTCGAGGCGGCCGGGTCGTCGGACAGGATCAGCGCGGGAGCGGTTCCGGTGATCTGCCGGACGATGGCGGCGTAGGCCCGCGCGTCGTCCTGATCGCTGGCCAGCACGATCCCGGCCGCGTCGGGCATCCCCGATTCCCGCAGGTGGGTGATCCGCTCGTCCATGGCGGCGATGACGTGCGGCACCCAGCCGCCCGCCGGGTCCAGCGCCGTCTTCCAGGCGGCGGCCTCGACCGATCTCGTCCCGGCATCGGTCAACGACGCCGCGATCACCTCACCCGCGCTGTTCCGCCACCGGGACACCCCGGTGTAGGCGGCGAACACCACCGGCCGCACCACCCGGTCGGCCAGCGCGTTGCGGTACCCGTAGGTGAAGTCGGCCACCGACCTGAGCAGCTCGCCGTCGGTCTCGTACTCGACGAATGGGATGCGCTCCCCCGGTTTGGTCCGGAACGGGGTACCGGTCAGGCTGAGCCGCCGGTGCACCTCCGCGAAGGCCTCCGCCGTGGCCTCCCCCCAGGACAGCCCGTCACCGGCGTGGTGGATCTCGTCGAGGATGACCAGCGTCCGTTGCCGACGGCACCGGGCGGCATGGATCGCCGGCCGGCTCGCCACCTGCGCGTATGTGGTGACGTAGCCGTCGGTGCCATCCGGAACCGGGCCTTGCGCGTTCGTCATGCCCGGTTCCAGCACCAACCCGACCGCCCCGGCCGCGTCGGCCCACTGCGTCCGAAGGTGGTCGGTCGGGCACACCACCACGACGCGGTCGATGACCCGGCGGCGCAGCAGCCGGGCGGCGACGGCGAGCGCGAAGGTGGTCTTGCCGGCCCCGGGGGTCGCCGTCACCAGGAAATCGCGGCGCTGCCCGGCGGTGTCGTCGTAGGCCGCCAGCGCCTGCCGCTGCCAGGGCCGCAGTTGCGACTCCGAAGGATCGACCGGACGCACGGCAACGCTCCCTGTCTCAGCTCGAACTCGTGGAAAAACCCCCGACGCCGGACGATCGCACAACAGCGATCTGGACTGTCCTGGCGGCTCGAGGGCCGGCACCGACCCTACCGCCGAGCCCGGCCCGCGACGGCCACGCGTCGCCGGTGTGGCCGACCGGATCCGCTCCCGAGCACCGCGGGCGGCAGCGGGCGGCTGCGGACGGAGCGTTTCACCCGGCGTGTTTTCGAAGCCGCCTGTTTCGACACCGCGTGTTTCGAGATGGTGTCGCAGTACCGCTGGGGGCTCGGGTCAGGGCATGCTCGTGTGGTGACCAGCGCGCCACCGCCGACCGGCGGTCCCACCCAGCGGCTGACACCCGCGGCGCCTGTGCGATCGGTCACCGCGGGCGAGACACGGTCGCTCCGGCCGTCCTCCGGCGGGCCGACCCCTCCGGGCACCCGCCGCCCGGACGGCGCGTCGGTCAACGGCAGCCGTCCGACGCCCGCCGTCGACCGCGAGTCGGTCGACTCCCGGGGTGACGCGCGGGGTGACGCAGACAACTCGGCCGAGGCGACCGCCGTCATCCACCGGTCCGCGCCTTCTCCCGCCGACTCGCTGACGGTTCCCTGGCACCGGCACGGCACCGGACCGATGCCGCTGCCCGTCCCGAAGGTGCGGCACCGCTGGCGGAAGATCTTCGGGCGCACGCTGAGCAAGGCCTGGGCCGACTCGCTGTTCGGGATGAGCTCGCAGGCGGCCTTCTGGTGCGCGCTGTCCACCGCACCGCTGCTGCTCGCGCTGCTCGGGATGATCGGCTTCATCGTCCCGTCCTACTTCCCCGCGGGCACGATCGACCAGGTCCGCGAACAGGTCCTGCTCTTCCTCAACACGATCTTCAACGAGGAGGTCGCCGACAACCTGGTCGGCGACACCGTCAATACCATCCTTCGGGACGGCCAGGCCGACGTCGTCTCCATCGGCCTGATCATCAGCCTGTGGGCGGGGTCGTCGGCGATGTCGGCGTTCGTGGAATCGATCACCATCGCCTACAACCAGCACGAGGTGCGGCACCCGGTCACCGAGCGGTTCTTCGCACTCGGCCTCTACCTGGTCGCCCTGCTGGCGGGGATCGTGTTGCTGCCGCTGCTGGCGATCGGGCCCGATTACCTGCCCAAGGTGTTCCCGGAGTCCTGGCGCGCACAGGTCGCCGACATCGTCAACTTCGCGTACTACCCCGTGCTGGCGCTGGGACTCATCTTCATGCTGACCGTGCTCTACAAGGTCGCCCCCAAACACAAGCACCCCTGGTACCGAGGGGTACCGGGGGCGCTGGTGGCTGCCGCGGTCTTCATCGTGGCCAGCTTCGGACTGCGGCTCTACCTGTCGTACGTGTACTCCCACGGACTGACCTACGGCGCGCTGGCGACGCCGATCACGTTCCTGCTCTTCTACTACTTCGTCTCGATGGCGATCATCATCGGTGCCCAGTTCAACAACGCGATGCTGGAGTTCTACCCGCCGCGGCTGTCGAAGCGGGAGCAGCGCAAGTGGAACCGCTACTCCGACCCGGAGCTCGACCCGGCCGGCGACTGAGCCCGGCCGGTCGCGCCGGGCCCTTGCGGCTTCAGCCCTTCTTCATCGATTCGTAGATCTTCTTGCAGTCGGGGCAGACCGGGGAATCCGGCTTCGGCGACTTCGTCACCGGGAAGGTCTCGCCGCAGAGCGCCACCACGAAGCTGCCGAGGACGGCCGATTCGGCGATCTTCGACTTGCGCACGTAGTGGAACATCTTCGGCGTGTCGTCGTCGGTGGTGGTGTCTTCGAGCGGCTTGTCCAGCGTCTGGGTCGATGTCGTCATCGCGGGTCTGCTCCTTCTGCAAGCTGATGTCGGTGCGCTACGTCGTCCAACGGTCGGCGGCCGCCGGATGTTTCTCGGCCTTGGTTCTCTCGGGGCTGATTGGTGATGCCGGCACTGCTTCGATCATGATGCCAGTCGGAGGGCAACGGGCCGGCACGGTTTCCGAGCCCCCGACCGCCCCCCTTTCGACAGGGCACCACCGCCGTCAGCCGATCAAAGGACACCACGTGTCGCCGCTGGTCTCGATCCACCCCGAAGTCGCCGACACGCTGGCGTCGGGAGGGCCGCTGGTCGCTCTCGAGTCCACGATCCTCGCGCACGGACTCCCCCGCGGCGACAACCGCCGGATTGCCGACGATATCGAGGCCACTGTGCGCGCCGCGGGAGCCGTGCCGGCGACGATCGCCGTGCTCGACGGCCGCGTGCGGGTCGGCCTGACCGCCGCCGAACTGGACCGGCTCTGCGACTCCCCCGACATCGCCAAGCTGTCCGTTCGCGACGTCGGCGTCGCGGTCGCGCTCGGGATCAGCGGCGCAACGACGGTCGCGTCCACCTCCGCCCTTGCCGATCGCAGCGGGATCGGGGTGTTCGCCACCGGTGGTCTGGGCGGGGTACACCGCGGCGCCGGTCAGAGCTTCGACGTGTCCGCCGATCTGGGTGTGCTGGCCACCACCCCGGTGCTGGTGGTGTGCGCCGGGGTCAAGTCGATCCTCGACGTCCCCGCGACGCTGGAGTACCTCGAGACGCTGTCCGTACCGGTCCTGGGCTACCGCACCAACGCTTTTCCCGGTTTCTACCTGTCCGATTCCGGCGAGACCGTCGCGTGGCGGATCGACAGCCCCGACCAGGCGGCGGCGGTGGTCAGGGCGCGCCGCGAACTGGCGACGGACCGGGCGGGCGTGGTGCTGGCCAACCCACTGCCGCCGGACCGGCAACTCGACCCGGACCTGCACGACCGGACCCTGGCGGCGGGGCTGCAGCTGCTCGACCGCGAGGGGATCAGCGGGAAGGACGTCACACCACGCCTTCTCGAGTACTTCCACGCCGCGACCGAGGGCCGGAGCCTGCAGGTCAACGTCGCGCTGGTGCTGGCGAACGCCGCCCTCGCCGGTGCGATCGCCGCGTCACTGGCCGCTGACGCGTCCCCGGCCGGCGGCCCGGCATGACCCGCCCGCATGTGACGGTCGTCGGCGACGTGGGCCTGGACATCGTCGCGAAACTCGCCGGTGACGTCGTCTTCGGCCAGGACACCCGGGCCGCGGTCACCGTGGCGCCCGGCGGTGCCGGCGGGAACACCGCTGCCTGGCTGGCCCGGCACGACGTCGACGTCTCGCTGATCGCCAGGGTCGGCTCGGACGAGGCCGGGCGGACGGCACAGACCGAGCTCGCCGCGGCGGGCATCGACTGCCGGTTCGCCATCGACCCGGTGCTGCGGACGTGCTGTGTCGTCGTGCTCGTAGCGTCCGACGGCGACCGGACCATGCTGGCCGACCGGGGCGCGAACGCGGCCTTCTGCGTCGACGACGTGTCCCTGCCGCCCGTGCCGGGTCGGGGCCATCTGCACCTGTCCGGGTACGTGCTGCTGGACGAGGGCTCGCGGCCTGCCGCACTGGCGGCGCTCAGGCTGGCGAAGCAGGCAGGCTGGACGACGTCGGTCGATCCGCAGGCGTCCACCCACGTCGTGTCGGTGGGTTCGGACAACTTCCTGGCCTGGGTCGAGGGAACAGACCTGTTGCTGCCTAACGACTCCGAGCTCGCCGCGCTCGGCGGCCTGGACAACGCGCTGGCCTCTGTCGGCACCGTCGTGGTGACCCACGGCCGGCACGGCGCGTCGTGGTATTCGGAGTCGGAACGGATCAACGTGCCGGCACCGGAGTCCTGCGAGACGGACTCCACCGGCGCCGGCGACGCGTTCAACGCGGGGCTGCTGGCGTCCTGGCTGGCAGGCGCGCCGGCCCTGGATGCACTGCGCGCGGGGGTCGTCGCCGGGACGGCTGCCGCGGCCAGGATCGGTGCCCGGCCCGGTGTGGATCAGCCGGCGCGGTAGCTGCCCGCCGGCGGCGTCGCCGAACCTGCCGTGTCGTCGGGCGTGCTGTCGACGACCTCGCGGCCGCCGGGCGGCAGCGCACGTTCGTAGTTGATGGTTCCGGGGATGACGGTGGTCGCCTTGCGGGCCGGCCGGTCGTTCGCGATCAGCACCGCTGCCCACGGCAGCGGGATGGAGATGGCGATCACCAGGATCGCGAGCCACGGCGTCTGGTACAGCGCGGTTGCCAGGATCAGGAACGGCACCCGCAGGCTCATCATGATCATGTAGCGCTTACGGCGGGAGCGCAGCTGCTCGTCGTAGGACGGCTCCGCCCGGGTGATGACGGTGGCCTGGGTGCGCCGGGGCGATGAACCGGTGCCGGCGGCAGCACCACCGGCCGATGGATCCGCCGAGAAAGACGTCATTGCAATTCCCCGATTCCGTGCGCCGGCGGTGGGTCGATACCGCGCGTTGTCGATACCTTCTGGGGGGCGAAGCCAGCCACCGGCCAACGCACCAAAGGCCACGCTACGCCGCCGGACAAGGCGTCGGGGGCGATGTGCTGTGAGGTCTTCTACAAGTTGTGGCGGAATATCCGCGGCACGTCCGAAATCGGGCGGCGGCCCCGCGTTTTTGTTGTCGGCGCCGGCGCGGTCAGGCGGATTCCGTCGCGGGCGTCCGCTTGGCGGCCGCCTTGGCCGCCTTCTTGCTGGCCCGCACCTTCTCCAGGGAGTCCCCGTCGACGACGTCGGCCACCGACCGGTAACTTCCGTCCTCGCCGTAGATTCCGGCGGCTTCACGCCAGCCCTCCGGCTGCACCCCGTACTGCTTGCCGAGCAACGCCAGGAAGATGCCGGCCTTCTGGGCGCCGAACCCCGGCAGCGACGCGATCCGCTCCCGCAGTTCGTCACCGGTCCGCACATCGCCCCACAGGTTTGCGGCGTCGGCGTCGTAGGAGTCCACCAGCACCCGGCAGACGGCTTGGACCCGTTTCGCCATCGCACCCGGGAACCGGTGCACCGCAGGGCGTTCGGAGCAGACGGCGGCGAAGTTGTCCGGATCGGCGTCGGCAATGGCGCGCACGTCCAGCCGGCCGCCCATCCGTTCGGCGATCACCGCGGGGCCGGCGAAGGCTTTCTCCATCGTGACCTGCTGATCCAGCACCATGCCGATCAACAGTGCGTTCGGGTCCGCGGACAGCAGGGCATCGGCCCGCTCGTCCCCGGTCAGGTGCAGTGCGGCCGCCGTCATGGCTGCCAGCCTGGCACAGTCCGCTGCCCGTCGTCACGGTCGGGCGGCGGGGAAGCAAACGACCGCATGGGCGGCACAGTGGCCCGATCCGTTGATCCGACCGGTGCGGTCCATAGGTGATCGGCGCGGACCGTCCTACTCTGCAAGACATGACCTCCACGAGGGTGTCGATCCGCAGTCACCGGCGACTCCGGGTGCCCGGGCTCGCCTTCCGCCGAGCGTTGTTGACGCCCGCGGGCTGGATGGCCGTGCTCGCCCCGGGGGCCGCGGCCGGTGCGGCGCTGGCCGTGACCGCGTCCGGCCGCCGTCCCGCCGCCGGGCGGCTGGCCACCGGCATCGGGGCCGGCGCGCTGACCGGTCTGCTGATCACCAGGGCGGTCGACGAGGTGCAGTGGCGACGCAGCGCGGTGTCCCTGCCCGTCGACGAGCCCGATGCCGCGCTGGACCTGATGCAGGCCGTCCGCGCGGAGGGCGTGCAGGCAGACATGGTGCGCGCCGACGCAGAACCCGACCCGGGCCGCCGGCATTACGCCCTGCGGTACCGGGCCAAGGACGACCGCCGGGTGCGCGCCGTGTTCGCCCGGCAGCAGCGCTGATTTCTCGCTCGACGGTCGCGCCGGCCGCGCAACCCCGCGCACTACCCTTCGGCCGGTGACCCCGACTCTCCCGTTCTCCGACCCGAACGTCGTCGACCGGCTCGGTGCCGACCTGCGCGCAGCCGGCTACGACGCCGACGCAGTGCCCGAGCTGCTCGGCCGCAGTGCCCACCGGGCGCTGGGCCGTGGCGAGCTCGCACCCGCGCTGCGCGGGACCAGGGACGGCTCCGCGCTGTCGACGCTGATCAGGCTGTTCCTGTTGGGCGCCACCGAGGATCAGCGCACCGTCGGTGCAGCGCTCGGGCGGACCGGCATCGCGGACGCCGTCCTGAACGGTGTGCTGGAGCCCAGCGGAAACGGCTTCCGCGCCGCTCTGGACATCCGGCCCTACTCCGCGGATGCGCAGGACTACCTTCTCGTCTCCGACCTGGACTCGGACACCCGGCCCGGTCCGGTGCGCGAGGACCACGTGCTCGGCCTCGGCGCCGCCTCGATCACCTTGGCCCGGGCGGTTGTCCGGCGACCCGTGCAGCGGGCCCTCGACCTCGGGACCGGCAGCGGCATCCAGGCGCTGCACCTCGCCGGCCACGCCCGCGAGGTGGTCGCCACCGACACGAACCGCCGCGCGCTGGCCTTGGCCGCTGCGACCGCGCGGTTGAACGGGCAGCAGTGGGATCTGCGCGCCGGCTCGCTGTTCGAACCGGTGGCCGAGGACACATTCGACCTCATCGTCTGCAACCCGCCGTTCGTCATCGGCGACGGCGAGCAGCGGTTCTCCTACCGGGATTCGGGCGTCGCCGGGGACGGTCTGTGCCGTGCGCTGATCGGCGGCATCGCCCCCCACCTGCGGCCCGGCGGTACCGCGCAGCTGCTGGCCAATTGGATCGTCCGGGACGGCTCGGACTGGCGCGACCGGGTCGGCGGCTGGGTCTCCGGCACCGGTTGCGACGCCTGGGTGGTGCAGCGCGAGTTGGCCGACCCGGCGGAGTATGTCGGGCTGTGGCTCAGCGATGCCGGTGAGGACGCCCGGTCGGCCGGATCGGACCGCACCGGTGCTGATCGGGACGCGGCGACCGCGCTCGCGGAGCGCTGGCTGGACTACTTCGCCGCCGAGAACGTCGCCGGCATCGGCATGGGGCTGATCACTCTGCAGCGCAACGACTCTCACGACCCGTCTGTCACCATGGACGAGATCACCGGGCCTGACGAGGACCTCACCGGTGACGAGATCGACGGCTTCTTCCGGCGGCGGGCGTGGGTCGAGGGTCGGACCGACGCCGACCTGCTCGCGAGCCGGCTTGCGCTCTCCCCGCAGGTGATGCTCGAGCAGCGCTCGCTGGCCGGGCACGAGGGTTGGACGACGGTCCTGCGGCTGCTGCGACGGGTGGGTGGCCCCGGGGCGACGCTGCAACTCGACGAGTGGGGGCAGGCGCTGCTGGGCGGCTGTACGGGCACCGTTCCGCTGCAGCTGCAGGTCGACCTGCTGGCGGCGGTGCACGGGCTGTCCCCGGACGCGCTCGCCGACGCCGTACTGCCGGCCGTCCGGGTCGCGGTGGTCAGAGGACTTCTGCTGCCCGTGGAATGACGGTCAGCCGGCCGGCAACCGCAACCGGCCGGACCGGTGCGCGGCGACCTTGCCGGCGAGTACGCCTGCCAGCGCCCCCGCCGTGAGCACGCGCCCGGCACTGAACGCCGAGAGCAGGGACAGCACGGATCCCACGGACAGGGCGGAGGCGACCGACGCCGCCGACATCACCGAGGCGATGGACAGCACCGAACCCGCGGATCCGATGGACAGGATCGAGCCGGCCGAGCCGATCGACAGAATCGAGCCGGACGACCCGATGGACAGGATGGAGCCCGCCGAGCCGACGGACAAAAGTGAACCGGCGGACCCGATGGAGCGCCGGGAACCTGCCGAGCCGTGGGTTCCGGCGGTGTGCTGGTGTTTCATCGGGACATCCTGCCCGTCCGCGGCACCGCCCGCAGGCCGACCCGACCGTGGCGGCCGAGCACGGTGAGCAGCCGAACGCGATGTGCAGCCACATGCGGTGAGCAGCCACATGCGGTGATCGGGGGTGGATGCGACGATGACGCGGTGCGAGCCGTTGCCAGCAGGGTCAGCAGTGCCGATGTCAGCGTTGACGGCTCGGTGGTCGGGCGGATCGACCGGGAAGGCCTGCTGGTGCTGGTCGGCGTGACGCACACCGACACGGTCGACACCGCGCGGCGCCTCGCGGGGAAACTGCTCGAGATGCGGATCCTGCGCGGTGACGAATCCTGCGCATCCGCCGGCGCACCGCTGCTGGTGGTCAGCCAGTTCACCCTGTACGCCCGGACGGACAAGGGCCGACGGCCGTCATGGAGCAATGCGGCCTCCGCGGACCGCGCCGAGCCGCTGGTGGTGGAGGTCGTCGAGGAACTCCGTCGCCGGGGCGCCAAGGTCGAAACCGGCGTCTTCGGCGCGACGATGGCGGTGCAGAGCGTCAACGACGGGCCGTTCACCCTCCTCATCGAGGTGTGACGATCACCGCAGGCTCCGTTTGCATCCGATCGGCATTTCTCACGGTGCGCAGATAACCGTTACGCAGCGCACTTGAAATGGCGTTGGGATGCGTCGTCGTCACCCCTTGTGAAGGCATTCACATGGACTTCTCATCGTCGGCACACCCCCTGCCACAGCCTCGCGGGTTTATCTGATCCGCAAGCATCATTCCGTCGGGCGGCCCCCATCCGCAGGCGCTGAGAACGTCGGATCAGGGAACTAAAACAGGGCTGACAGGCGTTCGAATAATTGCCGGGTCGACAGTGATCGGTCCGCTGAACGTGATGAAGGGAGCATGACATGGCCGCCACTTCCCTTGCGACGACCGATAAGAGCGCTGCTGCCACGGCCGCTGCCGACAGGGCCGCTGCCAAGGCCCGCGCAATAAGCCGCGAAGAAGATCTCGACGCCCAGGGTCCGTCCGCGGATCTGGTCAGGGTGTACCTGAACGGAATCGGCAAGACCGCACTGCTGACCGCCGAGCAGGAGGTCGATCTGGCCAAGCGCATCGAGGCCGGCGTTTTCGCCACCCACATGCTGGATTCCGGAAAGCGGCTCTCTCCGCAGCGCCGTATCGACCTGAAGATGATCGTCCGCGATGGCGCACGGGCCCGCAATCACCTGCTGGTCGCCAACCTCAGGCTGGTTGTCTCGCTCGCCAAGCGCTACACGGGTCGCGGCATGCCGCTGCTGGATCTCATCCAGGAGGGCAACCTGGGCTTGATCAGGGCCGTCGAGAAGTTCGACTACACCAAGGGTTTCAAGTTCTCCACCTATGCCACCTGGTGGATCCGGCAGGCAATCTCGCGCGGCATGGCGGATCAGGGCAGAACGATCCGGCTCCCCGTCCACCTGGTCGAGCAGGTCAACAAGCTGTCCCGGCTGAAGCGGGAACTGCACCAGCAACTGGGCAGGGACGCGACAATGGCTGAGTTGGCGAACGAGTCCGGCATCCCGGAGGAGAAGATCGCCGACCTGCTGGACCACGCCAGGGACCCGGTCAGCCTGGACATGCCCGTCGGTTCCGACGAGGAAGCCCCGCTGGGCGACTTCATCGAAGACAGCGAGTCGACCTCCGCCGAGGCGGCAGTCGTCGCGGGATTCATGCACGACGACATCAACCGGGTGCTCCGCACGCTGGACGAGCGGGAGCAGACCGTCGTCCGGCTCCGTTACGGGCTCGATGACGGTCGGCCGCGGACGCTCGACGAGATCGGCCGGGTCTTCGGCATCTCCCGCGAACGCGTTCGGCAGATCGAGCGCGACTCGATGGCGAAACTGCGGGTCGGCGATCGGTCCGAGGTTCTTCGGTCGTACGCCAGCTGACAGCATCACGGTAAGGCCACGGTCCGAGGACCGTTGGTCACGCCGTTACCAGAGAGACCGGGTCTGCCGATGGCGGGCCCGGTCTTTCGTCTGTGCGGTGCAATCCGCGAACCACCCGGGACGGATAGCTTCCGCGGCTGCCTGTTCTGCGAAGATCCTCCCGTGGCTACCTCTCCGTCCCCCACGGCGACCCAGAAGTCCGGCGCCGGACTGGTGCTGCTGGTGCTGGCCAGCGGTCAGTTCCTGATGACGCTGGACAGCTCGGTGATGAACGTGTCGATGACGACCGTTGCCGCCGACCTCGGCACCACCATCACCGGCATCCAGACCGCCATCACCCTCTACACGCTGGTCATGGCCACGCTGATGATCACCGGCGGCAAGCTCGGCACGATCATGGGACGGCGCAAGGCGATGGGGATCGGCCTGGTCATCTACGCCGTCGGTTCCTTCACCACCGCGATCGCACCCAACCTCGCCGTGTTGCTGATCGGCTGGTCCCTGTTGGAGGGAATCGGCGCGGCCTTGATCATGCCGGCGATCGTCGCGCTGGTCGCCTCGAACTTTCCGCCCGACAAGCGGTCGGCCGCCTACGGGATGGTCGCCGCGGCGGGAGCCGTTGCCGTCGCCGCAGGACCGTTGATCGGCGGCGCCGTCACCACCTACGCGTCCTGGCGCTACGTGTTCATCGGCGAGGTCGTCCTCGTGCTCGCCATTCTTGCCGTTCTGCGCAAGGTGAACGACGTGGCCCCGACCCCCGGCCGCGTCGACCTGATCGGGTCGCTGCTGTCCATCATCGGCCTCGGCCTGTTCGTTTTCGGGGTGCTCCGCTCCAGTGAGTGGGGCTGGGTGATTGCCAAGCCGGGCGCGCCGTCGTTGCTGAACGTCTCGCTGACCGTCTGGTGCATCGCCGGCGGCCTTTTGGTCGTCTACGGGTTCCTGCGCTGGGAGACCCGCCTGGAAGCGATCAACGCCGCGAATCCCGCCGCACTGGAGCCGCTGGTGCGGCCGAGCATGCTCGCGAATCGGCAGCTGACCGGCGGGCTGAGCATGTTCTTCGCCCAGTTCATGATCCAGGCCGGCGCTTTCTTCGCGGTGCCGCTGTTCCTCTCGGTGGTCCTCGGGCTGACCGCCCTGGAAACCGGCGTCCGGCTGGTCCCGCTGTCGATCGCACTGCTGGTCACCGCGATCGGCGTCCCGAAGCTGTGGCCCAAGGCGAACCCGAGACGGGTGGTCAGACTCGGCCTGCTGCTGATGATCGTCGGGATCGGCTTCCTGGTCGCCGGGATGGACCCGGACGCCGACGCCGCGGTGCTCACCATCCCGATGGTGCTGATGGGCCTGGGCCTCGGCGCGCTGGCATCCCAGCTGGGCGCCGTCACGGTGTCAGCGGTGTCGCAGAAGGAGACGGCAGAGGTCGGTGGGCTGCAGAACACCGCCACCAACCTCGGTGCCTCGATGGGCACCGCCCTGATCGGCTCGGTGCTGATAGCGACCCTGAGCAGTGTGGCCCTGACCGGCGTCGCCAGCAGCCCGGAGATCAGTGATTCGCTGAAGTCGCAGATCTCCACGGAGCTGGTGGGCGGCGTGCCTTTCGTTTCCGACGACCAGCTCGCTGCCGGACTGGCGAATGCCGGCGTCAGCCAACCGGAGATCGATACCATCACCGAGATCAACGCCGAGGCGCGGCTCGAGGCATTGCAGGTCGCGTTTGCGCTGGTCGGACTGATCGCCATCGGGGCGCTGTTCCTGACCGCCCGGATCCCGACCGTTCCGCCGGGAAGCCCCAGGACGCATGAGCCCGAACCGGAGCCGAAGGCCAACGCACCGGACTGACCGGGCGCCCGGGTATCGCCCTCGGGCCGGTCAGAGCAATCGGCGGCGGGCGTCCGGCTGCGCGGCCGGCGGACCGATCCGCGCGGTCGCACCGGTCACCATCACCCCGGCCGGCCCGGCCAGCACCGGCTGCAACTGCAACTGCATCAGCTCGGGCAGATCGTCGGCCATCACCGACAGCCGCAGAGCGAGGTCGATGAGCGGCTCCCGCGGCACGACCCGGGTTCCCCGATACCCGTTCAGCAGCGGGGCGGCCCGGGGCGCGCCGATCAGGTCGGCGGCGTCGGCGTCGGTCAGCGGGACGGCCCGGTAGGCCCGGTCGTCGAGCAGTTCGGTGGCGACCCCGCCGATGCCGAACGAGATCAACGCGCCGAAGGAGGGGTCAGCGGTGATCCGGAAGACCGTCGGCACCTCCGCGTACTCCCGCGGCACCTGCTTCTGCACGTACAGCCACGGCCCCGCGATGGTCAGCAGGTTGTCGTACTCGCGCCGCAGCTGGTCCGGGGACTCCACCCCGAGCCGGATGCCGGACTGGTCGAGCCGGTGCCGCAGCGCCTGGTCGAACGACTTGAGCGCGACCGGGTAGCCGATCGCCTCCGCCGCGGCGAGTGCCTCGTCGACGGAGCCGATCGCCGTGAACGCGGCGATGTCGATGCCGTAGCAGTGCAGCAGCGAGACGACCTCGATGTCGGTGGTGGCGCGTTCCCGATCGTCCTTCGCACGCATCCGGTTGATCGCCACTCTCGCGGCCGCGGCGTCGATGCCCGGCAGCTCGGGGACGTTGCCGGGCGGCCGGGCCAGCCAGCTGCCGTACCGCACCGCGTGCGCGAGAGCGGCGACGGCGCGCTCCGGTGTGCGGAACGAGGGCAGCGTCCCGCGTCCCGCGCTGCCGTCGTCGGACCGGACCACCAGATGCTGCAGGAGCCCGTCGACCGCGAGGAAGGTGGTCACCACCGGCACCCGTGCCTTCATCACGGCCTCGTGCAGCGCGGCCGCGTGCCGGTGGCCCTGGGTGGCGACGGACGGCGCGTAGACCACGACAAGTGCGTCGACGTCGTCCCGCTCGGCCGCGGCGCTGACCGCGGCGGCGAGCGCCTTGGCACTGACGGCCGCACCCAGATCGCGGGCGGCGCCGTCGACGATCATCATGCCCTCGTCGATCCCGGCGTCAACCGCGAGCATGCCGAGGGCGCTGGAGTTGCCGATGATGGCGATCCGGTTGCCCTTCGGCACCTGCTGGGTGGACAGCAGCTGAGCGACGTCGAATGCAGCGGTCAGCGTGTCGGTCCTGATCACCCCGGACTGGGAGAAGAGAGTGCCGACGGCCGCGTCGGAGACGTGTTGCGAGCTGGCGGCGAGACCGGGACTGAGCGCGGCGTGACGGCCGGACTTCACGGCGATCACCGGCTTCTTCCTGGCGAGAACCCTTGCCAGCCGGGCGAACTTCCGCGGATTACCGAAGGATTCCAGGTACAGCAGCACGACCTCGGTGCGGTCGTCGCCCTGCCAGAACTGCAGGAAGTCGTTGCCGGAGACGTCGGCCCGGTTACCGGCCGAGACGAAGGTCGAGATCCCCAGCCCACGCGCCGCGGCGTCCGCGAGGATGGCGATGCCCAGCGCCCCGGACTGGCAGAAGAAGCCGATCCGGCCCGGCGGCGGCACCACGGGCGCGAGGGTCGCGTTCATCCGCACCGTGGGGTCGGTGTTGACCAGCCCCAGACAGTTCGGGCCGAGCACCCGCATCCCGGCGGCCCGGGCGACGGTGACCAGGTGCCGTTGGGCCTCGGCGCCCTCCGGACCTTCGTCGGCAAAGCCGGCCGTCATCACCACCAGCCCGTGCACACCCTTGATCCGGCACGACTCGACGACCTCGGCGACCTTCGCGGCCGGCACCGTGACGATGGCCAGATCGACGTCGTCGGGGATGTCGATCACCGAGCGGTACGCGCGGACGCCGCGGATCGACCCCACTTCGGGATGCACCGGGAAGACCGGGCCGGTGAAATCGCTGGTCAGCAGGTTGACCAGGACCGCGTGCCCGAGCTTCGTCTGTTCGGTGGAGGCGCCGATGACCGCGATCGACCGCGGCGACAGCAGCCGGGCGATCGACCTGGCCTCCGCGCGATGCTCCCGCGCGATCATCACCTCGCGGGACTTGTCCGTCGGCTGGATGTCGAAGACGAGGTCGACCACCCCGGAGTCGTACTCGCGGCGCACGGAATACCCGGCGTCGAGGAAGACCCTGAGCATCGAGGTGTTCTCCCCCAGCACCTCGGCGGTGAATCTGCGGATGCCGCGTTCCTGCGCGGCGGCGGCCAGGTGCTCGAGCAGGATCGAGCCGAGTCCGCGGCGCTGCTGTGCGTCCTCGACGACGAAGGCGACCTCGGCGGCCTCGGTGTCACCGGTCTCGTTCCGGTGGTACGTGCCGGCCGCGATGATGTGCCCGGCGAGCACCGCGACGATGCCGGCCGAGTCGTAGTAGTTGACGCTGGTGAACAGCGAGACCTGCTCGTCGGAGACCTCGGAGAACACGGAGAAGTACCGCAGGTACAGCGTTCTCGCACTCATCCGGCCGTGCATCGCGCGGATCTCCGCGGCGTCGGCCGGCCCGGACGGACGCAGGTGCACCACCCCGCCGTCGGCCAGCAGGACGTCGGCCTCCCAGTGCTGCGGGTACGGGGCGTCCTGCACCTGGGTCGCGACCGCCGTGAGCGAGACCGCCTGCGGGTCAGTCACGCGGATCGTGCGGATCGAGTCCGTGCAGCGGATAGAGCTCGGAGCGGGTGTCGCCGATGGCCCGGTCCACCGTCATGCCGTCGGTGCCGTCCCACTTGTCGTAGGCCACCAGACCGGTGGTGCCCTCGTTCATCACGGTCGGCAGTTCGACGTCCGGGCGCGCGGTGCCGGCCTCGGCCAGCCAGTTCGGCGGCATCGCCGTCGCCGGGTCGAGGTCGTGCCCGGAGACGATGGCCATCATGTGCGTCCAGGCCCGCGGCACCACCCGCACCGGCGCGTAGCCACCGCCGCCCAACGCCAGCCAGCGGCCGCCGGTCACCGATTCGGCGATGTCGCGCAGCGCAAGGTAGGACGTCCGCTGGCCGTCGATGGTGAGCCGCAGGTTCGCCAGCGGGTCCTCCCGATGGGTGTCGGTGCCGTGCTGGGTGACCAGCACCTCCGGCCCGAATGCCCGCACCATCGCGGGCACCACGGCGTGAAAAGCCCTGAGCCACTGCGGGTCCGTTGTCCCGGCCGGCAACGCGATGTTGACGGCCGTGCCCTGTGCGGCGTCCCGTCCGACCTCCGCCGGGAAACCGGTTCCCGGGAACAGCGAGAGCGGCGTCTCGTGGATGGAGACCGTCAGCACCCTCGGGTCGTCGTAGAACGCCGCCTGCACACCGTCGCCGTGGTGGGCGTCGACATCGACGTAGGCGACCCGGCGGACTCCGGAATCGAGCAGCGCCTGGATGGCCAGCGCCACGTCGTTGTAGACACAGAAGCCCGAGGCGTAATCCGGCATGGCGTGATGCAGGCCACCGCAGAAGTTCACCGCGCGCTGCACCTCGCCGTGCGCGATGGCCCTGGCCGCCGCGATGGAGCCCCCCGCGATCAGCGCCGCATTCTCGTGCATCCCGATGAACACGGGGTTGTCGTCGGTGCCCAGGCCGTGCTGCAACGCGCCGAGTGCGCCGTGCTCGGAGGCATCCCGGACGGCGGCGATGTAGGCGGGAGTGTGGATGCGGCCGAGGGTCTCGTCGTCCGCCGGCTCCGGCGAAACCACCTGGTAGTGGTCCAGGACGCCGAGTTCGCCGGCCAGGGCCCAGGTCAGTTCCCAGCGCAGCGGGTGCAGCGGATGGTCTCCACCGAGGTCGTAGCCCAGCATGCGCGGGTCCCAGACCACCAACGGCGCCGTCATCGGCTCAGGCTAGTGCCAACCCCGCCGACCGCTCCACACGGTGCACGCAACCGTGTTTCGGACCCCTCGGCGACTGCCGGCCGCCCGTCAGTTTCCGTCAGGCCGCATCAGCACCGAGCAGCACCTTGCCGCGATTGGCCCGCCGCTCCAGATGCCGGTGGGCGTCCGCCGCCCGGTCCAACGGGAAGACGGCGTCGATGTCGACGGTGAACCGCCCGGCCGCCACCGCGGACAGCAATTCGGCGAGGTCAGGCCGCGGGTCGTACCCGTGCTCGATGAGGGCGTTGATCTGGAAGCCGAAGATCCGGCCGTTCTTCGGGTAGAAGTCCCTGGTGTCGACGGTGCTCGGGGCGAGCGCCACGTTCGCCATCGCGACCACCCGGCCGCCGTAGCCGGTCACCCGCAGAGCGTCGGCGAAGACCGGCCCGCCGACGAGATCGAGGACGGCGTCAACCCCCTTGCCGCCCGTCAATTCGGCGACCTGGGAGGTCAGGGTGTCGCCGGTCGCGGTCGAGCTGTCCAGGACGTGCTGCGCTCCGAGTTCGGAGACCCAGGCGACCTTCTCGGCCGATCCGGCGGTGGCGATGACGGTCGTCCCGGCGTCCAGGGCGATCCGGACGGCGGCACTCCCGACCCCGCTGGCCGCCGCGGGGACGAAGACGACCTCACCGGCGCGGATCTCCGCCAGCCGGTGCAGGCAGTACCAGGCCGACAACCAGGCGGTCGGCAACGCAGCGGCCGCCCGCAGGTCGACGGCATCGGGGATCGCCACGACCTTGCGGGCGATGACGACCGCGCGGTCGGCGTAGAAACCGGGGGCATTCGTCTCGCCCAGCGCGACCACCCGTTGGCCGACCGCAATGTCGCCGACGTCCGAACCGACCGCGAGCACGGTGCCCGCGGCCTCCACCCCGAGGATCAGCGGGGGCTGCCCGGCCCGGTGGTAGCGGCCGGTTCGGACCAGGATGTCCGCCCGGTTGACGCCGGCCGCCTCGACCGCGAGCACGACGTCCTGTGGTCCGGGCGCGGCATCCGGCAGTTCCCGGACCTGGAGGACCTCCGGGCCGCCGAACTGTTGGATCTGTATGGCCCGCATGCGATCTCCGTTTCCGCGACGCTCAGCCGCCTGTCGCCACCGGACGTCCCAGCGCGCACCACTGCGAGTATGAACCCGGGTACAGGGCGAGGTGGAGCCCGGCGAGCTCGCCGGCCAGGATCAGCTGGCAGGCCGTCACGCCGGACCCGCAGGACGCGGCGGCACGGTGCGGTCCCGCAGTGCTCGTCTCGGATCCGGTGATCCCGATCGCCGCGAACTCCTGGGCGATCTCCGGTGCTGGCCGGTACCTGCCGTCCGGGCCGAGCAGCCCGGTCACCGGGAGGTTCACCGATCCGGGGATGTGGCCCGCGACCGGGTCCACCGGCTCCACCTCACCGCGGAAACGCTCGGCCGCTCTGGCGTCGACCAGCACGCCGTCGCCCGACGTCGCCAGATCCGCCGCGTCATCCACCTCGACCACCGGCATGCCGCCGGGCGCCACAGTGATCGATCCCGGCGCCGGCGCCCGACCGTCGCCGACCTCCACCGGCCGGGCGGGGTCCGCGGTCCAGGCCGGCAGGCCACCGTCGAGGACGCTCACCGTCCGCAGCCCCGACCAGCGCAGCAGCCACCACGCGCGGGCGGCGGCCAGCCCGTTTCCGCCGTCATAGGCGACGACCGTCGAGCCGTCGCTGATCCCGGCGGCCCGCCAGACCCGCTGCAGATCGGCCGGCTCGGGCAGCGGGTGCCGGCCACCCGCGCCGGGAGGGCCGGCGAGCTCTCGATCCAGGTCTACGAAGACCGCACCGGGAAGGTGCGCACGGCGGTAGGCGTCCCGGTCGCTGCCGGCCAGCGTCCACCGGACATCGAGCAGCAATGGACGACGCGCCGGGCCATCCGGGGCCGGGTCGCGCCCTCCGGCGAGCCGGGCGGCCAGCTCGTCGGCGGAGATCAGCGGGTTCGTGTCGGACATCCTGCGCATTCTCCGGTGCCCCCTCCGGTTCGGGCAGGGCGGCTCCGGCGGAGCGGTCCCCGGGCGCCCGCCCGGTAGTATCAGCATGGCCGAGAAGGGGACCGCCAGCGTGAACGACCTGATCGATACGACCGAGATGTACCTGCGTACGATCTTCGAACTCGAAGAGGAAGGCATCGTCCCGCTCCGGGCCCGCATCGCCGAGCGGCTGAATCAGAGTGGCCCGACAGTCAGCCAGACCGTCGCCCGGATGCAGCGGGACGGCCTGCTTGTCGTCTCCGACGACCGCCACCTCGAACTGACCGACCTGGGACGCGACCGCGCCATCTCCGTCATGCGCAAGCACCGGCTCGCCGAGCGACTGCTGCTCGACGTCATCGGGCTCGAATGGCAGGACGTGCACGTCGAGGCGTGCCGCTGGGAACACGTGATGAGCGAACAGGTCGAGCAGCGGCTGATCGCCCTCCTCGGGCACCCGCAGACCTCGCCGTACGGCAACCCGATTCCCGGCCTCGACCACCTGGGCGACCCGGCGCAGGGTGTCCAGGAAACCCACCTTGATCTGATCGGTGCCGATGTGGCCGCCGGCCGGGGTGGCCGGTACGAGGTGCGCCGCATCATCGAGATCGTCCAGAACCAGCCCACCGTGATGGACCGGCTGCACCGCGGCGGCGTGGTTCCCGGTGCGGTGCTCGAGTTCTCCGTTCGCGGCAACGCGATGGTCGCCCTGGACGGCACCCGCAGCACCGAGTTGACGGCCGACATCGCGCACGGCATCCACGTCCGCCCCGCCGCCTGACCTGGTTCGACGGGACTGAGATCAGCCGAAAAGGGACCTCCGACCGGGTCCGCTGAGGCATGATCATCCGGACAAACCGCGGGTGAGACGCGGGGACCCGTCGGCACTGCGGAGGTCGCGTGAACCCGGTGACCATTTCGACGCTCGTGGCGATACCCGCGGCCGCCGTGCTCGCGCCACTCCTGTCCGCGTCGCTCGCCCGCTTCGTCCGGATCCCGCTGGTCGTCTTCGAGATCGTGCTCGGCATCCTGATCGGCCCGTCGTTCATCGGCTGGGTGGAGCCCACCGAGTTCACCAACCAGTTGGCGGATCTGGGCCTGGCGATGTTGTTCTTCCTGGCCGGCAACGAGATCGACTTCCGCCGGATCAAGGGACGGCCGCTGAACCGTTCGATCCTCGGCTGGGTGATCTCGCTGGTAGTCGGTGTGGCCGTCGGTGTCCTGCTGGCGCCGACCGCGGCTGCCGGGGTCTTCATCGGTGTCGCCCTGACCAGCACGGCGCTGGGCACCCTGATGCCGATCCTGCGGGACGCCGGAGAGCTCCAGACGCCCTTCGGCGGCGCTGTGATCGCCATCGGCGCGGTAGGCGAGTTCGGTCCGCTGATCGCGATCTCGCTGTTCCTGTCCGGGCGTGATCCCGGCATCGCAGCCGTCGTCCTGATCGGATTCGTCGGCGTGACGGCCGTCGCGATCTACCTCGCCGGCCGCGGCGCGCATCCCCGCCTGCAGGCCCTCATCACGGCCAGCCTGCGGACCAGCGGACAGTTCGCGGTCCGGCTGGTGATCCTGTTGATGCTCAGTCTGGTGGCCCTGAGCATCTACCTCGACCTGGACATGCTGCTCGGCGCCTTCGCCGCCGGGGTGATCACCAAGCTGCTGCTCTCGGGTGCGACGCCGGCCGACGCCGAGATCGTCGACGCCAAGCTCGAGGCCGTCGGCTTCGGCTTCCTGGTGCCGGTGTTCTTCATCAACACGGGGGTGACGTTCGACCTCGACGCGTTGCTGGCGAGCACCTCGGCGCTGCTGTTGCTGCCGGTGTTCGTCATCCTGCTGCTGGTCATCCGCGGTGTGTCGGGACTGCTGACGGCCCCGCGGGGTTCGGCTGCCGCGGACAAGCGCGCCATCGTCCTGTTCACCGCCACCGGGCTACCGATCATCGTCGCGGTGACCGCGATCGGGGTGGACAGCGGCGACCTGGCCGCGGCCACCGCCGCCTCACTGGTCGGGGCGGGAATGCTGTCCGTGCTGCTGTTCCCGCTGTTAGGCCTCGGCCAGCATCGGAAGGCGCCGGACGGCGCCGTCAAGCCGCCGGACCTGGACGACAGCGTGGTCGAAGAGGGCTGAGCACGTTGGTGCTGGCTCGTCGGAGCTGCGGGTCCGTACCCTCGGAATGTGACCTCGGCCCACCCCATCGCGGCCCACCCCGTCGCCGCCCAGGCGATCGCCGCCACCCCGATCGCCGCCACCCCGATCGCCGCCACCCCGATCGCCGCCACTCCGCGCACCGGCTGCCCCAGTGCACCGCTCGGATCTGCCGGCCGGGCGGCCGAACTGCTCGCCGGCAAGCGGATCGTCGCGCTGACCGGGGCCGGCCTGAGCACCGATTCCGGGATTCCCGACTACCGCGGTCCGGACAGTCCACCCCGCTCGCCGATGACGTACCAGGAGTTCGTCTCCGGTCCGCGGGCACAGCAGAGGTATTGGGCGCGCAGCCATCTCGGCTGGCAGCGGATGGGGACGGCCCGCCCCAACCCCGGCCACCGGGCAGTCGCGACACTGCAGCGCTGCGGTGCCGTCGGCACGGTGATCACCCAGAACGTCGACGGCCTGCACGGCGAGGCGGGCGCCCGGCCCGTCATCGACCTGCACGGCCGGATCGACGAGGTGCTGTGTCTGGGCTGCCGGGAGATCAGTCCCCGGGTGGAGCTGCATGAACGCCTCACCGAGCTCAACCCGGACTTCGGCCGGCAGGTCGACGTCGGCACCGCACCCGACGGCGACGTCGACCTGGAGGACACCGGCGACTTTCGGCTCGCGGACTGCCGGAGCTGTCGCGGGGTGCTGAAACCCCATGTGGTGTTCTTCGGCGAGAACGTCCCCCGCGACCGGGTGGAGGTTGCCTTCGGGACCGTCGACGATGCGGAGGCGATGCTCGTCGCCGGCTCCTCGCTGACAGTCATGTCCGGCCTGCGGTTCGTCCGGCACGCCGCCCGCCGCGGCATCCCGATCGTGATCGTCAACCGCGGCGTCACGCGTGGGGATCCGCTTGCGACCGTCCGGGTGGATGCCGGTTGTTCCGAGACGCTGGCCGCGTTGGCGGATCGGCTGACCTGACCGCGCGCCGTTCGCGTCCCGCGCGCCGGTTGCGTTGATCATGCAGCCCGGCACGCGACTCGCCGACGACACGCGCGAGAAGCCGTGCTGGGCCGCATGATCACCACCGGTTCGAGGCCTCAGCGCGCGGGGTCCGCCAGGTAGATACGCCGGTACTCCTTCGCGAAAGCCCGGCGGCCCAGCACCTTCCAGGCGGCCCGGGCCGGCAACGGCAGGCGACCCAGAAACGCCCGATTCAGTTCGGGCGGGTTCGCATCCAGCAGGAAGCCCAGGAAGACCAGTTGCCGCTCCTTGGGCATGGAGCCCCGCGCGCGCTCCCCCACCGCCTCCCACTCGGGCACCGTCATGACCCGCTCCACCAGCGGCAGGATCTCGGCCTCCTCCTCCTGCAGATGGACGCCGAGCACCTCGACCAGGTCCGCGACGGTATCGGCGAGTTCGGCGCGGTGGACCGGGTCGGCGGCCGCGGCGAAATCCGCGGCGAGGCCGGCGGCCCGCTGGTAGAGCTCGCCGATCCGCTCGTGCTGCTCCTCCATCCGCAGGATCATCACGCTGTCCATCGGCGCCCGCTCCAGCAGCAGCGGCCACATCAACTCGTCCTCTGCCTCATGGTGGTGGTGGAGACCTTTGACGAGTTCGTCGAGAAACTCGACGACGGTGCCCGCACGCTGCACGTCACCATCGGGCACGTTCCGGATGAGGTCGGGTAGCGCGCCGAGATGCCGGCGAAAGCTGTTGTGGGCGAACACCATCTCCCAGGTGTCCGGGCGTGCCGTGCCGATCGCGAACGTCATGAGGTCCTCCTCGAGTGAACGGGCGGATTCCCGGCGGGTGTGCTGGTGTCCGATGCCGATACCGTCGCCGACCTCGCTGACGAGGCACTTGCAAAAGACTTGAGGCTCTGCCCGATTCGGGCGATACGCTCTGCGGTCATGCTGCGGTTGACCGTTCTCGGCGCACTTGGGGCGACCCTGTCCGCCGGTGACGGCGACCCCATGTCGGCCAATTCCGTGCTTGCGGGCCCCGCGTCGGCGAGCCCCGTGCCAGCGAGCCCCGTGCCAGCGAGCCCCGCGCCGGCCGACCCCGTGCCCGCCGACCTCGGCGGACCCCGTCAACGCAGCGTGCTCGCGCTGCTGCTCGTCGCCCGTGGCCAGGTGGTCTCGGTGGACCGGTTGGTCGAGGATCTGTGGCAGGGCGAGGCGCCGCCACAGGCGATCGGCGCCCTGCAGGCTTACGTCTCGCATCTGCGCCGGGCGCTCGAGCCGGACCGGGCGCCGCGGACGCCGGCGACCGTGCTGGTCAGCGAACCGCCCGGCTACGCGATCCGGGTGCCCACCAACGCGGTGGACGCCTGGCGGTTCGAGGCGTTGGTGCGCAGCGCGGCGGAGCAGCCCGGGACGGCCAGCGAGCGGGAACTGCTGGACGAGGCGCTGGCCCTGTGGCGCGGGGACGCGTTCGGGGAGTTCGCCGCCGAGCCCTGGGCGGAGCCGGAGGCAGCTCGGCTCGAAGGACTTCGTGTCGTCGCCACCGAGCGTTGGTGTGAGGCGGTTCTGCGCTCCGGCGACGCCCACGAAGCGGTGATGGCCGCCGAGGAACTGACCAGGGCCCACCCGCTGCGGGAGGAGGGCTGGCGGCTGCTGGCCATGGGGCTGTATGCCGGCGGTCGGCAGGCGGACGCCCTGCAGGCACTCCGGCGCGCCAGGGCTCGGCTGGCCGAGGAGTTGGGCGTCGACCCCGGTCCCGCGTTGCTGAAGGTCGAGGCCGACGTGCTCGCTCAGCGCCTGGTCCTTCCGGAGCGACATCGGACGCGCTCACCGGCCGACCGGCCAGCTCTCGTCGACGGCGGCGGCCCAAAGGCTCCGGCGCCCAGCGCGACGCGGCCAGGGCCGGCCGATGATCGCGACCGCGTCGAGTTCGTCGGCCGGGACACCGAACTCAACACTCTGCACTCGGTGGCCGCCGAGGCGATCGAGAAATCCGAGAGCCGGGTGGTGCTGCTCGCCGGCGAACCAGGGGCCGGCAAGTCACGGTTGGCGGATCGGTTCGGCCGGGAGCTGGCCGCCGACCGATGGCGGGTGATCGTCGGTCGGTGCCCGGAGTCGGCCGGTGCGCCGCCGGCCTGGCCATGGGTGGAAGCCCTTCGCCATCTGGCGGCGGACGTCGATCCCGGTGGGTTGACGGCCGCGCTGGCGCCGCTGCTGGACGAGGGAGCGGCGCCCCGTGAGGCGGACGCATCGTTCGGACGGTTCCTGTTGAGCCGAGCGGTCACCAGCTACGTGTCGACGGCATCCCACGGACAGCCGCTGGCGGTGCTGCTGGACGACCTGCACCGCGCCGACTCCGAGACGCTCGCCCTGGTGGAAGCGGTGGCATCCAGCGCGACCGGGCCGCTTCTGCTCGTCGCCGCCTACCGGCCCGCGGACGCGCCGGCCCAACTCGGGGACACCCTTGCCCGTCTCGCCGCTCTGTCGCCGACCCGTCTCTCGCTCGGCGGTTTCGATCCGGCGCAGGCCGCCCGGCTGGTTCGCGCGGTGGTCGGCGTCCAACCGGACCCGGCGACACTGTCCGCACTGATCGACCGCACCGGCGGCAACCCCTTCTACCTGACGGAGAGCGCCCGGCTGCTCGGCAGCGAGGGTGACCTGGTTGCCCGGTCGAAGGTCCCCGAAGGCGTCCGGGATGTGTTGCGGCGCAGGTTCGCCCGCCTCCCCGAGGTCAGTGTGTCGGTGTTGCGGCTGGCCGCAGTCGTCGGCCGGGACGTCGACATCGACGTCCTGGTTCGCGCGGCGGAGGCAGACGAGGAGACCGTGCTCGATGCCCTGGAGGCCGGTGTGCTCGCGGGGCTGCTCACCGAGCCGGCGCCGGGTGCGGTCCGGTTCGCCCACGTCCTGGTGCGGGACACGCTCTACGACGATGCGCCCCGATTGCGCCGCAGCCGCTGGCATGCCCGCGTCGGCGCGGCGCTGGCGGAGCTGCATCCCGAGGAGTTCGCGGCGCTGGCCCACCACTTCCACCAGGCCGGGACGACCGCCACGGCGCGACCGGCGGTCGACGCCGCGGTGCGGGCCGCCGATCAGGCGGTGTCCCGCTACGCCCATGAGACCGCCGCGTCGCTGTACGCGCAGGCGCTGGCCGACCTGGACCGTGTCCCGACAGCGGATGGCGGCAGCGACGAGGTCGGCGAACGGGTGGAAATCCTTGCCCGGCTCAACCTTTCGCAGATCGCCGGTGGTGACTCGATGGCTGCGCCAGAATCCCGCCGGGAGGCGATCCGGCTCGCCGACCGGGACGGACGACCGGCTCTGCTGGTTCGGGTGCTCACGGCGTGGGACCTGCCGACGCCGTGGATCGTCCGCCGTTACGGCATGGTCGACACCGAGATCACGACGCTGATCGAGCGGGCCCTGAGCTGGTCGGAGACCGACGTCGTGGACGACGTCGTGCGGTGCAAGCTGCTGTGCGCGCTGGTCGCCGAAATCAGTGGCGAGCAGGTTGACCGGGCTGTGGCCGCAGCACGGGAGGCCGAGCAGATCGCCAGGGGTTTGGGCGAACCCGTGCTGATCGGTCTTGCGCTGCATGCCCGGAGCTGGGTGACCGCGGCCGACGAGAACCCCGACCACAGGCGGCTGCTCGGCGCGGAACTGCAAGAGATCGGAGAGCATCCGGGGCTGGCCGTGTTCGCCCTTCTCGGCCATCACATGGAACTTCAGTATCGCGCCGTCGTGCTCGACGTCGATGGGATATCACAGGAGATCGAACAGCTCGACGCCATCGTCCGTCGGTATCACTGGCGGCAGGCCGAGTCCGCGGTGCAGATCCACCGTGCTTTCCTTGCCCACCTGACCGGTCGGCTGGAGGAGGCCGAAAGCGGCTACCTCAGAGCCCATGAATTGTTCCGTTCCAGCGGCGCCCTGGACGCCGATGGCATCACCGCACTCGCCCTGCTGACGGTGCGCCTCACCCAGCAGCGGGAAGGCGAGCTGGCAACCGTCGTCGGCGGTGTCGACACGGCCACCGACATGGTCGCCGACCTACGGGCCCTGCCGCTCAGCGCGGTCGGGCGAACAGCCGAAGCGCGAGAGCTCCGACTGCGAATCCGGCCCGTTCGAGACGACTTCTTCCGGTGCCTCGTGCTGACGATGCGGGCGATGATCGCCGTGCGACTGGCCGATCCGGTCGAAGGCGAATCGGTGTACCAGGGGTTGTTGACCTACCGGGGCCAGGTGGGCGGGGCCGGTACCGGGTCGTTCACCGTCGGACCGGTCGACACCGCGCTCGGTGACCTGGCGGCGATGCTGGGACGACCCGCCCAGGCACGGGAGCATTTTGCCGTCGCGCTCGACGTCGCGCGGCGATGTGGGAACCAGGCCTGGATCGATCGGGCGGGCCTGCGGTTGGCCGAGTTGGCCGATGACAGCGGGTTGTCAGCGCGTCGATAGTTTGCGCAACGCTCGTCACCGCAGTATCGCCGAATCCAGATGGCGATATTCGCCGCTTTCCGGTCCCACGAACGTCGATTCTCGCCATCTCGAATCGCGCATCGAGATCCCGCCGTCGGTGTCGCCGGGCTGCAGGTGGACGGCAAGTGCGCGACAAGGGCTTGTCAAGGGGACCGCGGGATTCTCCTCGCGAACGACCGATGCCCATCCGGGCGGTCGGCGCATCCGAGGAGGACCGATGAGTGGATTGCTGTACCGGATCGGGCGCGCAGCCGCCGCCCGACCATGGCGCGTCATCGGGGGCTGGCTGGCGGTCTTGGCCATTGCCCTCACGCTGTCGATGACGCTGGGCGGCGAGCCCCGCGATGACTACCGGGTCGCCGGTTCGCCCGCGCAGGCGGGCAGCGACTTCCTGGACGCCAATTTCCAGGGAGCCTACGGTGCCGACGCCAGGGTGCTGGTGCGCAGCGACACCGGCGCACTGCCAACCTCGGACATCGAGGCGCTGAGCGGTCGACTGTCGACGCTGCCGCACGTCACCGTGGTGGAACCCATGCGGCTGTCGGCCGACGCGGACACGGCGCTGGTAGGCGTGCGCTACGACGTCCCGGTCACCTCGTTCAAGGGCTCGGAGGCCGTTGACGCACTGACTGCCGCGACACAGCCCCTGCAGGACAGCGGTTTTCGGGTCGGGCTGGGCGGGCAGGTACCGGAGAACTTCGCTCCGCCGGGTGGTGTCGCCGAGCTCGTCGGGATCGTCGTGGCGCTGGTCATCCTGGTGATCGCCTTCGGATCCGTCATCGCCGCCGGTCTGCCGCTCGCGGTGGCGCTGGTCGGACTGGGCATCGGAACGTCGCTGATCGCGTTGCTGGCTGCCGTCACCGAGGTCAGCACCACCGCGCCGACAGTCGCGACGATGGTCGGCATCGGGGTCGGCATCGACTACGCGCTGCTACTGGTCACCCGTTACGTTGAGGGCCTGCGACGCGGCCTGCCGGTGACCGAGGCCGCGGCGAGAGCCAATGCCACCGCGGGTGTCTCGGTGCTGTTCGCGGGGATCACCGTCCTGGTGTCGCTGCTCGGCCTGCGGTTGGCCGACCTGCCGTCGTACACGTCAATGGGGGTGGCCACGCTGCTGGTGGTGGTATCCGTCATGGCGACATCGGTGACGCTGGTACCGGCGCTCTGCGGGCTCGTCGGAACCCGGGCGCTGCGGCGGTCCGAGCGTCGTCGGCTGACCGCTTCCGGGGTGTCCGTGCCCGTGCCTGGAGCGATCGACGCGCCCTCGGCCACATCCACCGTGACGGCCCGGTGGGCCGAGCGGATCGGCCGACGACCGTGGCCGTGGGCCCTGGCCGCTTTGAGTCTGCTGATCCTGCTCGCCGCACCGGTTCTCGGTCTGCGCACCTGGCCGCAGGACGCCGGCAGCCGACCCGAGTCGAACACCACCCGGGTGGCGTACGACCTCGTGGCGCAGGAGTTCGGTCCCGGGGCGAACGGCCCGTTCGTGCTGGCCGTGGATCTGAGCCGGGTGCCGGCCACCGAGTTGACGGGACTGGTGGGCCAGATCCGCGGTGATGCCGGGGTCGCCGGCGTCACGCCGCCGGTGATCAATCAGGCGGGCACCGGCGCCGTTCTTGTCGTGCAACCCACCACCGGGCCTCAGGACCAGGCGACCACCGTTCTCCTGCAGCGACTGCGGAGCGAGTTGCCGGACGGCGTGATGATCACCGGGCTCACTCCCACGCTGGCCGACATCGCGGAACGACTGGCGGATCGGCTGTGGGTGGTGATCGCCTTCGTCGTCGGCGTCTCCGTGCTGCTGATGGCCGCGGTGTTCCGCTCGGTCGTCGTCCCGCTCAAAGCCGCTGTGCTGAACCTGCTGTCGGTCGCCGCGGCCTACGGCGTGATGGTCGTGGTCTTCCAATGGGGCTGGGGCGCCGAACTTCTCGGGTTGCCGCATGCCGGACCGGTGTCGAGCTGGGTTCCGATCCTGATGTTCGCCATCCTGTTCGGGCTTTCCATGGACTACCAGGTGTTCCTGCTGTCCAGGATCCGCGAGGACTACCTGGCCACCGGGGATCCTCGGCGCAGCGTCGTGCGGGGCTGGCCTCCACCGGCCGGGTCATCACCAGCGCGGCCGCCATCATGGTCGCGGTGTTCATCGGCTTCGCCCTGGACGCCGACCCGACGGTCAAGATGATGGGCGTCGGAATGGCGGTCGCCGTGCTAATCGATGCCACCGTCGTCCGGATGGTGCTGGTGCCCGCCACCATGACCCTGCTGGGCCGCGCCAACTGGTGGCTGCCGTCCTGGCTGGACCGGATCCTGCCGCGGCTCGACGTGGACGGGCACGAACCGCCGACGCCCGAGCCGGCGCACGAGCGGGTTCCGGCGGCCGCCGGCGCGGCGCGCTGACCCGTCCCGCCCCTCCCCCGCGCGGCCCCCCCGCAGATCCTCCCCCGCGCGGACCCTCCCCCCGATGATCATGCGGCCCAGCACCCGACTCGCCGACGACACGCGCGAGAAGCTGTGCTGGGCCGCATGATCAACTTCTGCGGAGGCAGCCGCGCTAGGGTGGCCGTGCAGCTGGTTCGGCCGGTGCACCGGGAACGGTGAGCCGGTCGAGGCAAGAGGGAACCCGGTGGAAATCCGGGACTGCCCCGCAGCGGTGAGTGGGAACGACAGCCGTCATCAGCACTGGACGCATCACAGGTCCGGGAAGCGACGGCCGGTAGGTGGTCGGCATTAGTGCCGGCCGTGCCCGCGAGTCCGAAGACCTGCCGGCCGCCCGTCCCGTGACCACGGGGCGGTGGCATCCGACCTCGTGGGTGGGTCCTCGCCGGTGCTCGTCCCGCGGTGTGCTGCCCGGAACCTGCCCGTCGCGCTCCCCTCTCGTCGTCACCCGAGAACTCGCGAAGGAGAGTTCCATGACCGAATCCGCTTCCCCCGACCGCCGTCACCGGCCGGTCGCCACGGTGTACGGCTACCCACGGCAGGGCGCCGACCGGGACCTGAAGAAGGCGATCGAGTCGTACTGGGCCGGTCGGAGCACCGCCGACGAACTGCTCGGCGCTGCGGCTGACCTTCGCCGCCGGCGGCGGGCCGAACTGCGCGACGGCGGTCTGGACGAACTGCCGGGCAACGACTTCTCGTTCTACGACCACGTGCTGGACACCGCATGGATGCTCGGGGCCATCCCGGCCAGGCACCGCTCGGCGGTGCCCGCGGTGGACTCCGTCCAGGGACGGCTGGATCGCTATTTCGCCATGGCGCGCGGCACCGCGGATGCGGCTCCGCTGGAGATGACGAAGTGGTTCGACACCAACTACCACTACCTGGTTCCGGAGCTCGGTCCGGAGACGGAGTTCGTGCTCGATCCGGCCAAGCCGTTGGTCGACTTGGCGGAGGCAGCGGAGGATGATGCCACCACCCGGCCGGTGATCGTCGGGCCGGTGACGTTCCTGCTGCTGTCCAAGCCGGAACCCGGCGCGCCGCAGGACTTCTCGCCGCTCGGCGCGCTGGACCGGGTCCTGCCGCTGTACGTGGAACTGCTGCGGCTGCTCCGCGCGGCAGGGGCGGACTGGGTCCAGTTGGACGAGCCCGCGCTCGTCCTCGACCAACCTCGAGCGGTGCTGGACGCGGTCGAACATGCCTACCGGGAGCTGACCCGATCCGCGGACCGGCCGAAGATCCTGGTGGCGTCCTACTTCGACCGGCTCGGCGACGCACTACCGGTGCTCGCCCGCTCTGATGTCGAAGGTCTCGCGATGGACTTCACCGGACGAGCCGCCGCCAATCTCCCGGCGCTGGCGGCAATCGGCGGATTGCCTGGCAAACGACTGGTGGCTGGGGTCGTCGACGGGCGGAACATCTGGCGCACCGACCTCGCCGGTGCACTCGGAACGCTCGGCACCCTGCTCGGCCTGGCCGGCACGGTGGACGTCGCGGCGTCGTGCTCGCTGCTGCACGTGCCGGTCGACCTGGCCGCCGAACGCGGCCTCGACCCGCAGGTGGCCCGCTGGTTCGCCTTCGCGCGGCAGAAGCTCGTGGAGCTCAGTGTGCTGGCCCGTGGGCTGGCCGACGGCCGGGACGCGATCGCGGGTGAGCTGCGGGTGAACATGGCCGGTCTCGAATCGCGCTCCCACTCGGCCATCGTCCGCAACGAATCGGTGCGGTCCCGCGTCGCGGCGGTCACCGACACGGACCTCGCACGGCAGAGTCCCTACCCCGCACGCCATCTCGCTCAGGCCGGCCGGCTCGCGCTACCCGAGCTCCCGACGACGACGATCGGTTCCTTCCCGCAGACCAGCCAGCTGCGCCAGGCAAGGGCCGCGCTGCGGGCCGGTCGACTCGACCAGGATGGCTACCGGTCGGCGATGCGCGATGAGATCAGGTCCGTGATCAGAACCCAGGAGTCCCTGGGCCTGGACGTGCTGGTGCACGGCGAGCCGGAACGCAACGACATGGTCCAGTACTTCGCCGAGCAGCTGACCGGATTCCTCGCGACCGACCACGGCTGGGTGCAGTCCTATGGCACCCGCTATGTCCGGCCGCCGATCATCGTCGGTGACGTCGAGCGTCCGCAGCCGATGACGGTCGAGTGGGCGAAATACGCGCAGAGCCTGACCGACCGACCGCTCAAGGGGATGCTCACCGGACCGGTGACGATGCTCGCCTGGTCGTTCGTCCGCGACGACCAGCCGCTGGCCGACACCGCCACCCAGGTGGCACTGGCCCTGCGCGACGAGGTCATCGACCTGGAGAGCGCCGGAATCGCGGTGATCCAGGTCGACGAACCCGCGCTGCGCGAGACATTGCCGTTGCGCAGCGCCGACCGGCCCGCGTACCTCGAGTGGGCGACCAGGGCGTTCCGGCTGGCGACCGCGGCGGTACGGGACGACACCCAGGTCCACACCCACATGTGCTACGCCGAATTCGGCGAGATACTGCCGGCCATCATCGAGATGGATGCCGACGTCATCAGTCTCGAGGCGGCCCGCTCGGACATGACGATCACCGCTGACCTCAGCAGTGCCGGCTACCCGAACGAGGTCGGGCCAGGGGTGTGGGACATCCACTCGCAACGGGTGCCGTCGGAGCGCGAGATCGAGGACCGGTTGCGTGCCGCTGTGTCGAGGTTCCCCGCCGAGCGGCTGTGGGTGAACCCGGACTGCGGGCTCAAGACCCGTGGGTACCCCGAGACGCTGGCCAGCCTGACGAACCTGGTTGCCGCGGCGGGCCGGGTGCGCACCGGCCGCTGACCGAGCTGCGGGTCCGGACGGCCCGATGATCATGCGGCCCAGCACACGACTCGCCGATGACACGCGCGAGAAGCTGTGCTGGGCCGCATGATCATCGCGTGCATCAGATGCACTCATGTGTAGCATCAGATGCATGCGAACCACCATCGACATCGACCCGGTTGTGTTCGCGGAACTGAAGCGGCGTCAGGCGGTCGAGCGCAAGACCCTGGGGGCTCTGGTGTCGGAATTGCTTGCCGCAGCGCTGGCGGAGTCGGTGCCCCGGGATCGGAGTGCCCTGAGCTGGCCCGAGGCCGCGCTCGGCGCCAGGATCGACATCGACGACAAGAACGCGCTGTGGGCCGCATTGGACGACGCCTGATGTCGAGCACGGTCGACGCCAACGTGCTCGTCTATGCCTCGAACACCGAGGCGCCGGAGCATCCGCGGGCGCGGGATCTCGTCAACACCCTGCTGGCCGGACCGGGGCTGTCCACCCTGTTCTGGCCAGTGCTGCTGTCCTACCTGCGGATCGTCACGCATCCGCGCATCTTCGCCACGCCGATGAGTCCTGAATCGGCAGGTCGAGGAATCGAGGCGCTGCTGGCGTCACCCAGCATCCGGGTGGTCGGTGAGGGCGACCAATTCTGGCCGACCTACCGGTCCCTGCGCATCGGCGCACCGATCGCGGGCAACGACGTTCCCGACGCTGCCATCGTGGCGATGATGGCGGCACACGGCGTCGCGACGATCTACACCCGCGACCGCGGCTTCCGTCGGTTCGACGGCATCCGCGTCATCGACCCGTTCGCCTGACCAGATCCGCGGTGATCATGGGGCCCAGCAAGCGGGCGTCAGGCGCGGGCCACCGTCACACCCACCGAGCCGTCGGCGGACGGCGCGCGGGTCACCGATAGCGCCAGCGTCTCCGCTTTGACCGTGTCCAGCCGCTCCTCGACGGCCGCCCACAGCTCGTCCGGCACGGCCAGCGTCAGCTCCATCCGGTCCGAGACGTCGAGCCCCGCGTCCTTGCGGGCCTGCTGGACCTGGCGGAGCAGGTCGTTTACCGCGCCCTGGGCCAGCAGGTCGTCGTCGAGAACCGTGTCCAGCACGACGAACCCGCCGGACCGGAGCAGCCCGACCGCGTCGGACGACGATCCGGCGGCGACCAGTTCCAGCTCGTACTCGCCGTCCGCGAGCGGCACGCCTCCGCAGACCACCGAGCCGTCATCCGCCACCGTCCAGTCGCCCGCCTTGGACGCCTTGATCACCTTCTGCACGTCACGGCCCAGCCGGGGACCGGCGGCACGCGCGTTGACCGACAGCCGGCGGGATACCCGCTCGTCGTGGTCGGCCAGCTCTGTGAGCTCCACAGACCGGACGTTGACCTCGTCGGACACCAGGGACACGAAGGGCCGCAAGCGGTCCGCGTTCCGGGTGGCCACGGTCAGCGACGCGAGCGGTTGCCGCACCCGGAGGCCGGCGGTTTTGCGCACCGACAGCGCCACCGAGGCCACTTCCCGGATCTCGTCCATCGCGGCCACCAGATCCGCGTCGGCGGGCAGGGTGTCGGGCGCAGGCCAATCGGCCAGGTGCACCGACCGGTCCCCCGTCAGCCCGCGCCAGATCACCTCGGTGGTCAGCGGCAGCAACGGCGCCAGCACCCGGCTGAGCACCTCCAGCACGGTGTGCAGGGTGTCGATCGCATCCCCGTCGCCGTCCCAGAACCGTTGCCGGGAACGGCGGATGTACCAGTTGGTCAGGCCCTCCAGGTACAGCCGCACCGACGCGCAGGCACCGGCGATGTCGTACACATCCAGCGCCGCCGTGACGTCCGAGGCCAGTTCGGCGGTCTTGGACAGCACGTAGCGGTCCAGCACGTCGGCCGAGTCCGTGCGCCAGACCCCCACCCGATCCGATGCGCCCGCATAGAGCGCGAGGAAGTACCAGGCGTTCCACAGCGGCAGCACGGCCTGCCGGACACTCTCCCGGATGCCGGCCTCGGTGACGATGAGGTCGGCCCCGCGCAGGATCGGCGAGGACATCAGGAACCAGCGCATCGCGTCGGATCCGTCGCGCTCGAAGACCTGCCCGACGTCGGGGTAGTTCCGACGGGACTTGGACATCTTCTGCCCGTCGTCGCCCAGCACGATGCCGTGCGCCATGCAGGTGTTGAACGCCCGCCGGTCGAACAGCGCGGTCGCCAGCACGTGCATCGTGTAGAACCAGCCGCGGGTCTGCCCGTTGTATTCGACGATGAAGTCGCCGGGGTAGTGGTCCTCGAACCACTCCGCGTTCTCGAACGGGTAGTGCACCTGCGCATACGGCATCGAGCCCGACTCGAACCAGCAGTCCAGCACCTCCGGCACCCGGCGCATGTGCGAGCGCCCGGTCGGATCGTCCGGGTTGGGCCGGGTCAGCTCGTCGATGAAGGGCCGGTGCAAATCGTCCGGGCGGACCCCGAAGTCGCGTTCCAGCTCGTCCAGCGAGCCGTACACATCGACCCGCGGGTACGCCGGATCGTCCGAGGTCCACACCGGGATCGGTGAGCCCCAGAACCGGTTCCGGGAGATCGACCAGTCCCGGGCACCTTCCAGCCACTTCCCGAACTGGCCGTCCTTGATGTGCGCGGGCACCCAGGTGATGTCCTTGTTCAGCTCGATCATCCGGTCCCGGAACTGCGTCACGGCGACGAACCAGGACGAGACCGCGCGCTGGATCAGCGGGGTGTCGCATCGCCAGCAGTGCGGGTACGGGTGCTCGTAGCTGTCCCTGCGGAGCAGCAGCCCGTCCTCCTTGAGGTCCGCGATGATCGGCACGTTCGCGTCGAACACGTGCATTCCCTCGTACGGCGGCACCAGCGAGGTGAACTTGCCCTGCCCGTCGACCGGGTTGACGACCTCGATGCCGGCGGCGTCGGTGACGGCCTTGTCCTCCTCACCGAAGGCCGGTGCGATGTGCACGACGCCGGTGCCGTCCTCGGTGGTGACGTAGTCGGCGGCGAGGATCTGGTGCGCCCGCTCCCTGCCCACGAAGAAGTCGAAGGGCGGGGTGTACCTGGTGCCCACCAGTTGCGCGCCGGTGAAGGTCGCCAGCACCTCGGGATCCTCGCCGAGTTCACGGGCGTAGCCGCCGACCCGGGCGGCAGCGAGCAGGTACCGGCCGGCGAACGGACCGGACGACTCCACCACGACGTAGTCGACGTCGGGATTGACCGCGGCGGCCAGGTTGGACGGCAGCGTCCACGGCGTCGTCGTCCAGACCAGCGCGTTGACGCCGTCCAGCAGTGGATCGGCGGAGCGCAACCGCAGTGACACCGTCACGGCCGGGTCCTGCCGGGACCGGTAGGTGTCGTCCATCTTGGTTTCGGTGGAGGACAGCGGGGTTTCGCAGCGGGTGCAGTACCAGAGCACCCGGTAGCCCTCGTAGATCAGGCCCTTGTCCCACAGGGTCTTGAAGGCCCACATCACGGACTCCATGTAGTCCGTGTCGAGGGTCTTGTAGTCGTGCTCGAAGTCCACCCAGCGGGCCTGCCGGGTGACGTACTCCTCCCATTCGTGGGTGTACCGGAGCACCGAGTTCCGGCACGCGTCGTTGAACGCCTCGATGCCGTACGCGACGATCTCCGACTTGTGCTTGATGCCCAGCTGCCGCTCGGCCTCGACCTCGGCCGGCAGACCGTGGGTGTCCCAGCCGAACCGGCGCTCGACGCGTCGGCCGCGCATCGTCTGGTACCGCGGCACGACGTCCTTGACGTAGCCGGTCAGCAGGTGGCCGTAGTGCGGCAGGCCATTGGCAAACGGCGGCCCGTCGTAAAAGACGTACTCATTGGACCCGTTGTCACCGGCCGGCCGCTGCTCGACGGACGCGACGAAGGTGCGGTCCTTCTCCCAGAACGCCAACACCTCGCGCTCGAGCGAGGGGAAATCCGGGTGCCCGGTGACCGTGTCGCTCCCCGCCCGGGGGTACCCGCCGGTGGCGGAGGCAGCGGTCGTTGTGCCGGTGGTCGACAGGTTGTCGGTGGTCTCGCTCACGGGTACTCCTCGTCGCTGCAGTCACGTGCCCTGCAGGGACGAGATGCGACCGGTGTCGGCCGTCTCCCGCGGTACCACCCCGCTTGCCGGTGCCACCGATGGTGGCTCCGACCGCTCTTCGTCCGGCTGTGACGGGCCGGTCCCGTTCGGTTCTAGTGAGGACCCCGGCTGCCCGGTGGTCCCGTTCTTCCGAATGGCTCGCCGGTGATGGCCGGGTCGTCGCCACGTGCTTGCACAAGCGTAACGTCCGGCGGAACCGATTTCGTCCCGCCGGACGGATCTCGCTTACTCCCCCGGGCTGGTCAGCACCGGGGCGGCCTGCTCCTTGGTGCTCTCGCCGTCCAGTTGAGCCAGCTGCTCGCTGATCCAGGACTTCAACCGCCCGCGGTACTCCCGCTCGTAGCTGCGCAGATCGGCGATCTTCTTCTCCAGCCCGACACGTTCGCCGGCGAGCTTGCCGAGCACCTCGTCGTAACGGGCCTTCGCCTCGGCGTCGAGCGCTTCCGCCTTGGTCCGGCTCTCCCGCTCGGCGGCCTCGGCCCTGGTGGTGGCGTCACTGAGCAGCGCCTCGGACTGCGACTTCGCGTCCGCCAGCACCTTCTCGGACTCGGTGCGGGCCTCCTCGGTCAGCTTGTCGGCGGTCTCCTGCGCGAGCGCGAGCAACCTGGCGGCCTGGGTGTGGCCGCTACCGGCGGGGGCGGCCTCGGCGGGGGCCTTTTCCAGCTTGGGCGCCGCGGCGCTGGCGGCGGCTGCCCCCTCGCCGGACTTGAGGGCGTTGTTCTCCTCGATGAGCCTGCTCAGCTCCGCCTCGACGACGTCGAGGAAGGCGTCGACCTCGTCCTCGTCATATCCTCGCTTGCCGATCGAGGGCTTCTTGAACGCGACGTTGTGCACGTCGGCTGGGGTGAGCGGCATTGACAACTCCTCATTGGATCTTCACTCAGTACAACTGCATCCGGACGTCCGGACCCACGGCATCTTAGAGCGCCGCGACGGCAAGCCGGGCGACGACCTCCATGAGGACGTAGACCAGGATCAGCAGGACGACGATGCTGAGGTCGAAGCCGACGCCGCCGAGTTTGACGGTCGGGATGATCTTCCGGAACAGCTTGACCGGCGGGTCGGTGCTCGAATAGAGCAGTTCCATGGCCACAGCGGGAGTGCCCGCAGGGCGCCAGGTCCGGGCGAACACCCTCACGAACTCGATCACGATCCTGCCCAGCAGCGCCAGCCGGAACAGCCAGAGCAGCAGGTAGACCACCTGCCAGAGAATATTCACCACTCCACTTTTACCTGATCGGCGGACGGTCGGGAACCACCATCCGTTTGCGATCGTCCCGGGAAGCCGACAACGCGCAGCACCGTGGGGTGCTGCGCGTTGTCAGAGAACGAGGTCAGCGACCGACGCGGGCGTTGGCGTAGGCAGCGCGCTCACGACCGGCCGGCTCGGCGAACCCGCCCTGGAAGCCGGCGTGAGCGGGCTCATAGGACGGCATGTCGGCCATGTCGGTGTCCGGCGGGAGCAGCATGAAGACCTTGGTGGTGACCTTGTCGATCGAGCCACGCAGCGCGAACGCGAGACCGGCGGCGAAATCGACGAGTCGACGCGCACCGGCGTCGTCCATGTCGGTCATGTCCAGGATCACCGGCTTGCCCTCTCGGAACTTCTCGCCGATCACCCTGGCCTCGCTGAAGCCGGTGAGCTTCACGGTGACCGGCCGGATCGCTCCGGTCGACTCGGCGTCGCGGCGCAGGTCCGGCCGCGGCTGAACGGCGAGCGCCCCGTGGGTCAACTGCTCGTCCTGATAACCGGTCGACATGGAGCGCGGTCCCTTCGGCTGGTACGGGTCATGGGGGCTGTCCGGGTGGCTGCCGTGCGGATCGCCGGCGTAGTCGTCATCGGCGTACTCGGCCGACCGCGGGTCCCGGGCGTAGTCGTCGCGATACCCGTCGGCGTCGTGGTACTCGTCGCCGTACTCGTCGCGACGCCCCTCGTCAGGGACGAGTCCGAGAAAGGCCCCCACCTTGCGCCATGATCCCATTGTCGTCCTGATCCTTCCGCCGTCATTCGCTACAAGCTCGTTCACTACAGGTCACGTGCGATGGCTCCCGCGCAAACACATGCCGTGCGAACCGTTTTCCACGCCTGACGGTCAGGCTATCGCCCGCCGTGGAGGCGACAGCGGTGCGACACACCCGGTTGGGTCACGGGTCTGCCGCGGTTCACGCCGTGCGCTGCACGCTGGGCGCTGCAGGGTCGGGCATCCAGATCAATCCTGCGAGCCGGCCGGTCGGTGCGCCGCGCCGATGGCTGAACAGGTCCTGATCTGTCGCGGTGCATCGCGGGTCGACAACCACTGCGGCGACACCGTTCTCGCGCAGTTGGGCGGCGAGCCCTGCGCGCAGGTCGAGCCCGGGCGTACCTCGCTCGGTGACGCAGGCGGAACCGGGTAACGCAGCGTCCACCTCATCCCTCATGTCGCGCGGCACCTCGTAGCAGGCGCCGCAGATCGCCGGCCCGAGCAGTACGTCGATCCGCTCCGGAGCGGCGCCGAGCGTGATCATCTGTTGCACCGCACGGACCGCGATCCCGTCCGCCGCGCCGCGCCGTCCGGCATGCACAGCGGCGATGACGCCGGCGACCGGATCGGCGGCGAGGATCGGCACGCAATCCGCGACCAGCACCGCCAGCCCGACACCGCGGTCTGCCGTGACGATCCCGTCGGTGTCCGGCAGCGGATCGGGGCCGGGACGCCCGTGCCGCAGCGTCACCGTGGTCACCGTGGCGCCGTGCACCTGACGCATCCAGACGATCCGGTCCGCCGGCAGCCCGGCGGCTGCGGCGAGCCGCTCCCGGTTTGCCGTCACCGCGGCTGGGTCGTCGCCGACCCCTCCGCCGAGGTTGAAGCTGTCGTACGGGGGCATCGACACGCCACCGCCCGCCTCATCACCGCTGCGGGTGGTCATCAGACGCCGAACGCCCGGAACACCCACTGTGGCAGGCGTTCCGGACGTCATGCGGTTCAAACTATCCGACCTTCGTGCGGCGTCAGCGCTTCATGAACGACGGCACATCGACGTCGTCATCGTCCAGGTCGGCCTGCCGCGGATTGCGCGCCGGGACACCCTGGTACGCCGGTGCCGACCCGTACTGGTTGACCGGTGCCTGCTGCTGGTACGCGGGAACCGGCGGACGGGGCGCGGGAGCGGGCGCCGCCGCGTACTGCGGCTGAGCGGGACGAGCGGCAGGCTGCTGCTGCGAGAAGCCGTTCGTCGCACCGTTGGTGCCACGTTCGGCGGCCGCACGGGCCCGCTGGTCGATGCTCGGCGGCAGCACCGACGGCGTGGAGTCGAACCCGGCGGCGATGACGGTCACCCGCACCTCGTCGCCCAGCGAGTCGTCGATGACGGTGCCGAAGATGATGTTCGCGTCCTCGTGTGCCGCTTCCTGGACCAGTGACGCCGCCTCGTTGATCTCGAACAGTCCGAGGTCCGAGCCACCGGCGATGGACAGCAGCACGCCGTGCGCGCCGTCCATCGATGCCTCGAGCAACGGCGAGTTGATGGCCTTCTGCGCGGCCTGGATCGCGCGTCCCTCGCCGCGGGCGGAACCGATGCCCATCAGGGCGGTGCCGGCGCCGGCCATCACGGACTTGACGTCCGCAAAGTCGACGTTGATCAGGCCAGGGGTGGTGATCAGGTCGGTGATGCCCTGGACACCGTTGAGCAGCACCTCGTCGGCGGACCGGAAGGCGTCCATCAGCGAGACACCGCTGTCGCCCAGTTGCAGCAGCCGGTCGTTCGGGATGACGATGAGGGTGTCGCACTCGTTGCGCAGTTCCTTGATGCCGCTCTCCGCCTGGCCGCCGCGGCGGCGACCTTCGAAGGCGAACGGCCGGGTGACGACACCGATGGTCAGTGCGCCCAGCTTGCGGGCGATCGAGGCGACCACCGGTGCGCCGCCGGTCCCGGTTCCACCGCCTTCCCCGGCGGTGACGAAGACCATGTCGGCACCCTTCAGCACCTCCTCGATCTCCTCGCGGTGATCCTCGGCGGCCTTCCGGCCGACGTCCGGGTTGGCCCCGGCACCGAGTCCGCGGGTCATCTCGCGGCCGACGTCGAGCTTGACGTCGGCGTCGCTCATCAGCAGGGCCTGTGCATCGGTGTTGATCGCGATGAACTCGACCCCACGCAGGCCGACCTCGATCATCCGGTTGATGGCGTTCACACCACCGCCGCCGATGCCGACGACCTTGATGACGGCCAGGTAGTTGTGCGGTGGCGTCATTCGCCTGAGCCTTTCTGCTCGATCCGGTCCTGCTGATCCGTGCGGAACCGCACGAATCTGTGGTCAACCGCCCGGCGTGTCGAAGTCTCAACCTCAACCGGACAGTTATAGTTATGTCAGGTAGTGCTGGGATTGAAAGTAGGTCGGGGTCTGCGCGACACCCCGCAGGCGCGCCGGTGTGGCGCGCAGTTTTGTTGCCATTTCGTCAGCCGCGCGCCGTCGGCACCGCGAGCGGCCGCCGCCCGCCGGCCCGCCGACAGATCGCGGCTCCGGCCGGGGGCGAATCACTGCTCGGTCTGGCCGTACCGGTTCCAATAGGTGAAGCGCTCGATCGGCAACCTGGACGCCGGCTTGAAGTCCGTCCCGATGGTGTAGGCCACTGGCAGCAGCGCGACCTGGGTGACGTTCGGTGGGATCCCGAGCAGCTCGCCGACCTCTCGCTCGTGGGCGAGATGCAGCGTTGTCCAGACGGAACCGAGACCACGAGAGCGCAGCGCCAGCGCAAAGCTCCACACGGCTGGCAGGATCGACCCGTAGTAACCGGCCTGACTCTCCCCCTCCGGCGGCCGGCCCTTCATGCACGGGATGACGTGCACCGGAACGCGGTGCAGGTTTTCCATCAGGTGGACCGACGATTGCGCCACGCGCCGCTGTGAGTCTGTCTTCGCCCGGGCCACCCCGGCGGCCAGATAGTCAGCGGCGCCCTTGCGGTAGTACTCGGCAACGCCCGAGCGAAGGTCCGGGTCGGTGACGACCATGAAGCGCCAGCCCTGGGCATTACCGCCGGTCGGCGCCTGTGCGGCGAGCCGCAGACACTCGGTGATCACGGCGGGCTCGACCGGGCGCTCCAGATCCAGCCGGCGGCGGACGGCGCGGGTGGTGGTCAGCACATGGTCGAAGTCCGGCACGGCGCTTCCTCTCTCGTCACACATTCGGCCGTCCTCATGTCGTGCGAGGCGGGCGTGACGCGGACCGTACCGCCCGGGCGCCGCCCACGTGCTGCGGCGTCGCACACCTCCACGGCCACTGCGGAACGTCGAGGTGCTCTATGCGACCCGACGTTCCGCGACCACCCCAACCCGCGCCCCGACCACCCCGACCCGCACCCGGCAGGATCCGAGCCGTGCCACCAGCGTGCAACCATCGGGGAGGACCCGACACCTGGAGCGGCAGATGAAGAACCTCTTGTGGGTCATCGCGGCAGTGCTCATCGTCCTCGGCGGGTTGTTCACCCTGCAGGGCCTGGGAATCGTCGGCGGCAGCGGGATGACCGGCGAGCGGACCTGGGCGGTGATCGGGCCCGTCATGGTCGTCATCGGACTCGGTCTCGGCCTGTTCGCGGCGCGCCGCGGCCGATCGACCTGACGCATGACGACAGGGAACCGAGCGCTGGGCGGGCGGTGACGAACCCGGCGCCGCACGAGCCGACCGCGGGGGACGATGAAGCCATGACACTGCCCGGCGGCATCGAGCACCGCGCGCTGCTGCGCCCACCGGCGCACCAGGTGTCGCCCAAGGCGGTCTGGTATTGGTTCAGCCGGGCACTGGCCGGCTGGCTGCTCCTGGTGGTCTTCGAGGTGATCGCCTGGGTGTTCGACTGGCCGATCCCGCCATGGCACGCCCAGGTGCTGGCCGCGACGGTGCTGCTGGCCGCCGTGCACCTCATCGTCATGCCCCGCTGGAGGTACCGGGTGCACCGCTGGGAGCTGACGGCCGACGCGGTCTACACCCGGACCGGCTGGCTCACCCAGGAATGGCGCATCGCCCCGGTCACCCGGATCCAGACGGTCGACACCGAGCGCGGGCCGATCGGCCGGATGTTCGGGCTGTCGAAGGTCACCGTGACGACCGCCTCGGCGGCCGGCCCGTTGGAGATCGACGGCCTCGACCAGCACATCGCCGAGCAGTTCGCCGCGGACGTCACCGCCGCCGCGCCGCTGTCCGGGGACGATGCGACGTGACGGACCCCCGGCTCGAGGATGCGGTGACCAACCCGCGGCTCGACAAGGCCGCGACCGATCACCCGGCGATCGATCACCCGGCACCCGATCACCCGGCACCCGATCACCCAGCACCCGACAACCCGGCCGTCACCACCGAGCAACCCTGGCGACGCCTCGCGCCGGGGATGCTGATTGTCGAACCGCTGCGGGAGATCATCAGGTTCATCCCCATGCTGCTCGTGCTGCTCTTCGTCGGCCGGGCGGGTGAATCCGGACCCCCCTGGGGGCTGATCGGGACGGCGGCGGTGGTCGCGCTCGGCATCAGCCGATGGCTCACCACGCGGTACCGCATCACCCCGACCGTCGTCGAAGTGAAAAGAGGCCTCATCCAGCGCAAGCACCTGACGGTCCCCCGCGACCGGGTGCGCACGGTGGATGTCAGCGCCCACCCGTTACAGCGCGTGCTGCGGCTGGTCAAGGTGCAGATCGGCACCGGCACGTCACATCAGGGCGCGCAGGAACTCGCCCTCGACGGGCTGCCGGCCGCGGCGGCCGGCCCGCTGCGTGCCGAGTTGCTGCACCGCGGGCACCCGGGCGCGGGCACCGCACCGGACACCGGGACAACGGAAGCAGGCCACCAGCCGAACGAGCAGCCGAACGACCGACCTCCGACCGAGCTCCAGAACGTGCAGCGGCAGAAGATCTTTCCTGCCCCACGGCAGCCGGACCCGGAGGAAACCGAACTCGCCCGGCTGAACCCGCGGTGGGTGCTGTACGCGCCGGCCACCCTGTCGGGCGTCATCACGGCCGCGTTCCTGATCGGTCTGGGTTGGCGCCTGCTCAACGAGGCCAGCCTCAACCCGACGCAGTTCGCCATCGTCCAGAACGCACTGGGCCACCTCCGGTCCACCCCGCTCTGGATCGACATCCTGCAGGGCGTCGCGGTTGTCGTGCTGGCCGTCACCCTACTCTCGCTGGCCGGTTATCTGCTGTCGTTCTGGGGATACCGATTGGTGCGGCACGCGCGGGGCACCCTTCAGGTCACCCGCGGACTGCTGACCACCAGGGCGACCAGCATCGAGGAACGCCGGCTGCACGGTGTCGAGCGCAGCGAGCCCCTGCTGCTGCGCGCCGTCGGCGGCGCCCGACTGCAGGCGATCGCAACCGGGCTGCGGGAACGCGGATCCGACCGGGTCAGGGCACTGCTCGTGCCGCCCGCTCCACTGCGGACGGTGTTGGGGGTGGAGGCAGCCGTGCTCGGTGCGGGAGCGGCGGAGGACCCACCGCTGCGGCAGCACGGTCCGGCCGCCCGGCGCCGTCGGTACACCAGGGCGCTGGGCGCGGCACTGGCGCTGGTCGTCGTCATCGGGCTGATCACCTGGCGGTTTGACACGTCGCCGTGGCTGGCGGTCGCTTCGCTGCTGGCGCTACCGGTCGCCGCGCTGCTCGCGGCAGACAGGTACCGCAACCTCGGCCATACGGTGTCCGGCAACGCGCTGATCAGCCGGTGGGGTTCACTGCTGCGGCGACGCGTCGTGCTCTCCGTCCCCGGCGTCATCGGCGTGACGATTCGGCAGTCGGTGTTCCAGCGGCGCAGTGGCCTGCTCACCGTGACCGCGACGACGGCGGCCGGATCGCAGCACTACGCGGTGACCGACGTGCCGGAGGGTGCGGGCGTTGACCTGCTCGCCGCCCTGCTGCCGGAGGCCGCCGCTGTCCTGCCGCCGCACATCAGGGGCCGAATCGTCGCCCAGGACAAGGCCGACGCCTAACAGATCCGCTCCCGCACAGCGACAAATCGCTCCCGGGATTATGGTCAGGCGGTGCGAAGGGGTGACAGGGAAATGACCACATCCGCCGCCGTCATCGGTCGACCGGAATGAACGAGAACGCCCGTCAGCCGGTCGGCGGCGGTTCCGCCGAGGAGGTCCGCAACGTCGTCCTCATCGGGCCGGGTGGCGCCGGCAAGACGATGCTCGTCGAGGCGATCCTGGCGGCCACCGGCGCCGTCGCCCGTGCGGGATCGATCGAGAACGGCAGCACCGTCTGCGATTTCGAGGACGTCGAACGGCGGACCGGCCGTTCGGTCTCGCTTGCCGTCGCCAGCACCGTGGTCGAACCGGCCGAGGACATACCGCTGCCGGCGGCGGGCCGCAGAACCGTCCGGTTGAACCTGGTGGACACCCCCGGCCACGCGGATTTCGTCGGTGAGCTGCGCGCCGGGCTGCGCGCGGCGGACGCCGCACTGTTCGTCATCTCCGCCTCGGAGACGGCCGCCGACGGTGGGGTGATCGACGGCGCCACCAGGATCCTGTGGCAGGAATGCGCGGACGTCGGGATGCCGCGGGCGGTGGTCGTGACGCATCTGGATCAACCACGCGGGGACTTCGCGGCCGTGCTGGAGAACTGCCAACTGGTGTTCGGGGAGGGCGTCCATCCGCTGTTCCTGCCGATCGGCGGCGGCGAAGCCGGACCACCGTCGGCGCTGATCGGCCTGTTGACCCGGACCGTCTATGACAGCTCGAGCGGCACCAGGTCGACCCGGCCGGCGAACGAGGACGAGCAGGCGGCGATCGGGGCTCAGCGGGACGCGGTGATCGAGGCGGTCATCACCGAGTCCGAGGACGACAGCCTCCTCGATCGCTACCTGGGCGGCGAGCAGGTCGACTTCGACACCGTTGTCGACGATCTCGAGACGGCGGTCGCCCGTGGTGCCTTCCACCCGGTGCTGCCCTGCGTACCGACCACCGGGCTCGGCGTTCCGGAACTGCTGGAGGTGATCAGCCGCGGCTTCCCCTCACCGGTCGAGCACGTCCTGCCGCCGGTGTACACGCCGGCCGGCAAGGCCAGGGAGGCGCTGACCGGCAGCAAGGACGGGCCGCTGGTCGCCGAGGTGGTCAAGACGACGACCGACCCGTACGTCGGCCGGGTGTCCATCGTCAGGATCTTTTCCGGCACCCTGCGGCCGGATGTGCCGGTCCACGTCAGCGGCCATTTCGCGCGTTTCTCCGGTCACCCGGAGGACGAGACGTGGCACAGCGAGCACGATCTCGACGAACGCGCCGGCGCCATCTCGCGTCCGGTGGGCTCAACGCTGACCCCGATCCCGCAGGCAGTGGCCGGCGACATCGTCGCGGTGGCAAGGCTTTCCCATGCCGAGACCGGGGACACCCTGTCCGACCCCGCCGACCCTGCGGTGCTCTCCCCCTGGACGATGCCCGAACCACTGCTACCGGTGGCGATCTCGGCGCGGTCGTCGAGCGAGGAGGACAAGCTCGTCCAGGGCCTGGCGAGGTTGCAGGCAGAGGATCCCACCGTCCGGGTCGAGGTCAACCCGGCGACCGAGCAATTGCTCATGTGGACCATGGGCGAACAGCAGTTGGAGGTCCTGCTGGACCGGCTCCGTGGGCGGGCCGGTATCGAGGTCGTGGTCGAACCGGTGCGGGTGGCGGTGCGGGAGACCGTCCGCGCGGCCGGGGCGGGCCTCGGCCGGCACGTCAAGCAGTCCGGTGGCCACGGCCAGTACGCGGTGGCGCAGATCGAGATCGAGCCGCTCCCCCAGGGCGGCGGCTTCGAGTTCGTCGACCGGGTGGTCGGTGGCGCGGTCCCGCGGCAGTTCATCCCGAGCGTCGAGAAGGGCATCCGGACCCAGCTCGAACGCGGCGTGAACGGCCACCCGATGGTCGACCTGCGGGTGATCCTGGTGGGCGGCAAGGCACACAGCGTCGACTCCTCCGACGCCGCCTTCCAACTGGCCGGTTCCCTCGCCCTGAAGGAGGCATCGCACGCCGCCGGTGTGCAGGTGCTGGAGCCAATGGATTCGGTGACGATCACCGTGGACGACGACTACGTCGGTGCGGTTCTCGCCGACCTCGCCTCCAGGCGCGGCCGGGTACGCGGAACCGAGCCGGCAGGGACGGGCCGATCGGCGGTGCTGGCCGAGGTGCCGGAGGTCGAATTCCTCCGGTACGCCGTCGACCTCAGATCGATCGCGCACGGAACGGGCACCTTCAGCCGGCAGTACCTGCGGCATGCGCCCGCCCCGGAGCATGTGGTCGAACGGTTGACCGCCGGTGATCGGGATTGATCCGGTCCCCGAGGGATGTGGTTTTCGTCACTCTGACGGGCGTATCGGCAGGCTCCTGCCAGCGACCGACCGCAGCGCGGGTCTAGCTTCATTGCATGGTGGAAATACCCACCCGCAAGCGTGCCGTGCAGGACCCGAAACCGGTCTTCACGGCCGCTGCCGCTGTCACTTACCAGGCGACGCTGGAAAGGCTTCTGGCCAGCTACCGCGCCATTCCGCCGGCGGCCACGGTCCGGCTCGCCAAGCGGACGTCCAACCTCTTTCGTAGCAGGCAACCCAGCACCGTTCCAGGTCTGGACGTCAGCGGGCTGGGCGGTGTCATCGCGATCGACCCGGAAGGTCTGACGGCCGACGTCGGCGGGGTCTGTACCTACGAACAATTGGTGGCGGCCACGCTCCCGTTCGGGCTGGCGCCGCTGGTCGTGCCGCAGCTCAAGACGATCACCGTCGGCGGCGCGGCCACCGGCCTCGGCATCGAGTCGACATCCTTCCGCAATGGCCTGCCGCACGACGGCATTGTCGAGATGGATGTGCTCACCGGGACCGGCGAGATCCTGACCGTCAGTCCCGCCGAACACGCCGATCTCTATTACGGATTCCCCAACTCCTACGGGACTCTCGGCTATGCCACCCGGCTCCGGGTGCGGCTGGAGCGGGTGAAGCCGTTCGTCGCACTGCGGCACATCCGGTTCGGGAGCGTCACCGACCTGCAGGCGGCGGTGATTGCGATCGTCGACAGTCACGAGCACAACGGCGTGACAGTCGACTATCTCGACGGCGTCGTCTTCAACCACGGCGAGAGTTACCTGACGCTCGGCACTCTCACCGATGAGCCGGGACCGACCAGCGACTACACGCGGCGGCAGATCTATTACCGCTCCATCCGCGAACGGGAGACGGACCGGTTGACGGTTTCCGACTACCTGTGGCGGTGGGACACCGACTGGTTCTGGTGCTCCAGGGCTTTCGGCGCGCAACAGCCGTTGGTGCGGCGATTGTGGCCCAGGCGGCTGCGCAGGAGTTCGTTCTACTGGAAGCTGGTGGCGCTCGACCGCAGATTCGGCATAGGCGACCGGCTGGAAGCGTTGCACGGCCGGCCGCCGCTGGAGCGGGTGGTCCAGGACATCGAGGTTCCGGTGGAACGGACCGCGGAGTTCGTCGATTGGTTCCTCGACACCATTCCCATCGAGCCGGTCTGGCTGTGCCCGCTGCGACTGCCGCCGGATCCACGGGGCGACCGCGACGTCACCTGGCCGCTGTACCCGATCGCGACGGAGAAGACCTACGTCAACGTCGGTTTCTGGTCCACGGTGCCGACCACACCGGGCGGGCCCGAGGGTGCGACGACCCGGCTCATCGAGCGGCGCGTCCAGGAATGCGGTGGACAGAAGTCGCTGTATTCGGATGCTTACTACTCGCGCGAGGAATTCGCCGCCCACTACGGCGGCGAGGCCTACGCGCGGTTGAAGGCCGTTTACGACCCTCAATCGCGTTTGCTCCATCTCTACGACAAGGCGGTGCGTCGGAAATGACAACTTTCAGAGCCTCGGTGTCCTCGACTCCCCGGCGGCCGCAGAAGAACGGCCGGACATCTGTCGGCGACCTCGCCGCCGCCGTCTCGGCGGGGCCGCTGCCGTTCCGGGTCACCGCGTTCGACGGCAGTACCGCTGGACCCGCCGACGGGCCCGGATTGAAGATCAACAACAGGCGCGCGCTGACGTACGTGTTGACCGCGCCCGGCGATCTCGGTCTGGTTCGCGCCTACGTCAGCGGCGACATCGACTTCCTGGGGACGCATCCGGCCGACCCGTACGAGCTACTGAAGCTGATGGACGACGGGTTGCACCTGCGCCGGCCGAGTCCGCTCGAGATCAGGGACATTGTAAGCGGTCTCGGGCCGCGGACGTTCATCCCCGTTCCGCCGCCACCGCAGGAGGCGACGCCTCGCTGGCTGCGCCTGGCCCAGGGCCTCGGCCATACCAAGAAGCGCGATTCGTCCGCGATCAGCAAGCACTACGACGTCTCCAACCGGTTCTACGAGATGGTTCTCGGACCGTCGATGGCGTACACCTGCGCGGTGTTCCCGACCGCCGACGCGACGCTGGAGCAGGCCCAGGAGGCCAAGCACGCGCTGGTGTTCGACAAGCTCGGGCTGCAACCCGGGCAGCGACTGCTCGATGTCGGTTGCGGCTGGGGTGGCATCGTGCGGCACGCCGCCCGGCACGGAGTGCAGGCGCTCGGCGTCACCCTGTCCCGCCAGCAGGCCGAGTGGGGTCAGAAGGCGATCGTCAACGAGGGTCTCCAGCATCTGGCCGAGATCCGCTACCTCGACTACCGGGACGTCCCGGAGACCGGGTTCGACGCCATCTCCTCGATCGGGCTGACCGAGCACATCGGGGTGAAGAAGTACCCCGCATACTTCCGTTCGCTGCGCGACAGGCTGCGGCCCGGGGGTCGGCTGCTGAATCACTCGATCACCCGCCCGGACAACATCAGCCGGGTGAAGCCAGAGGCGTTCATCGACCGTTACGTCTTCCCGGACGGCGAGCTCACCGGATCCGGCCGCATCATCACCACCATGCAGGACGTGGGTTTCGACGTCAGGCATTCCGAGGACCTGCGTGAGCACTACGCTCTCACCCTCCGGGACTGGTGCGCCAACCTTCGGGAGAACTGGGACGAGTGCGTGGGCGAGGTCGGCGAGGGCACCGCACGGGTGTGGGGCCTGTACATGGGCGGATCGCGCTTGAGTTTCGAGCGCAACGGGATCCAACTGCATCAGGTGCTCGCCGTGAAGCCGGCGCACCACGGCGATGCCGAGGTGCCATTGCGGCCCTGGTGGGTTGGCTGACGGCCGGCCGGCTGAGGGCATCACCGCCGCGGCGGCGGCTCCGGGACCTGCTTGGCGGCAACGACGTCTGCGAAACGAACGGTCACCGGCCCCCGGCGACGGGTCTCGATGACGCAACTGTCCTCGTTGCATGACCGGAGGTACCCCAGCGCGTCGGTGAAGCCACCCTCGATCCGGTGGCGCGCGACCACCCTGGTACCGGGCAGCGCGGTCCGCAGGAACTCTGCGCCTGCTGAAGGCAGCTTCACACCGGCGACGGTAGGCGCTCCCCCGGCCCGCTGCCGGATCAGGGGTTGAGACCGGGCCGCGGCGGGTATCAACAGCCGGGCGGAGCGAACGAGGGAGCGGCATGACGAGCGATATCCAACTGGACGACCGGACTGCGACAACGGGCGGTCCGGCCATCGAGAACGAACGGGTCAGCGTGGTGGTGATGAGTCGGGACCGCCGCGACGAGTTGCTGACCAGCCTCGGCCGCCACCGCGCCGAGGTGATCTTCGTCGACAATGCCTCCACAGACGGCAGTGTCACCGCCGTCCGGGAGGATTTCCCGCAGGTGGACACGGTGCCGCTGGAGTACAACGCAGGGGCCTTCGCCCGGACCATCGGCGCCCGCAGGGCCGGCAGCGAGTTCGTGGCGTTCGCCGACGACGATTCCTGGTGGGCACCGGGGTCATTGGCCGCCGCCGTCGAGATCTTCGACGCCGAACCCGATGTCGCTGTCGTCAACGCGAGAATCCATGTGGGACCGGAGAACCGGCTCGACCCGGTCTGTGCCGCGATGGCCGAATCGCCGCTTCCGCGTCCGAACGGTTCACCGCTGCCGTCGCTGCTCGGTTTCGTCGCATGCGCCGCGGTGGTCCGTCGCTCCGCCTTCCTGGCCGTCGGCGGCTTCGACGAGGTCGTGCGATTCCCGGGCGAGGAGGAGCGGGTCGCGCTCGATCTGGCCGAAGCCGGCTGGCGCATGGTGTACGCCGACGCCCTGTTGGTGCACCACCACCCGTCGCCGCGCCGTCACTCGCCCGACAAGCGGGTCGCTGCCGTCACCCGCTCGGGAATCCTGACGGCGGTGATGCGGTTGTCCGCGCCGCGGGTCGGCCGACGAGCGTGGAGTGCGCTGCGCGCCGGGCGCGCTGCGCGGCGGGGTCTGTATGCGGCGGCCCGCGACCTGCCCCGAGCCATCCGCGCGCGCAGGGTCGCCGGTGCCGACGTGCAGCGGACGGTGGACCTGTTGGCGGCCTCGTCGTGACGGCCGCGATGCCGGCCCGGTAGCGGTCGCCTGATGGCAGCCACCGTTGCCGCCCGCGCGAAACGCGTCGCCAGGGAGGTCTTCGGCTGGCCCGAGCTGCGACGGGCGCAGGTCGACGCGATCACCCGGGTGGTCGCCGGTACGGACACACTGGTGGTGATGCCGACCGGCGCGGGCAAGTCGGCCATCTACCAGCTCGCCGGGCGGCTGATCGGCGGCACGACCGTCGTCGTCAGCCCCCTGATCGCACTGCAGCGAGACCAGAGTGAACATCTGCAATCGGCGATCGCCCGCCGCACATCAACCTCCGGCTCTCCGAAGGTCGCGACGTTGAACAGCACGCTCGGCGCCGGCGAGCGCAACGACATCATCGAACGACTGACAGCCGGATCGCTGGACTTCCTGTTCCTCGCTCCGGAACAACTGGCGAATCCCGATCTGGTGGCGGAGCTTCGGGTCGCCGGCCCGGGGCTCGTGGTCTCGACGAAGCGCACTGCGTGGTGTCCTGGGGCAACGATTTCCGTCCGGACTACCGCCGCCTCGGTCCCATCGTCGACGAGCTGGGTCACCCTCCGGTGCTGGCCCTGACGGCAACCGCCGCTCCGCCGGTGCGGGTCGACATCATCGACCAGCTCCGCATGCGGGACCCCGCTGTGCTGGTTGCCGGTTTCGATCGGCCCAACCTGCATCTCGCCGTCCGGACTTTTCTTGCCGAGGACGACAAACTCGACGCGGTGGTGGACACCGCGGTCGAGTTGGAGGGGCCGGGCATCGTCTACGTCGGCAAACGCCGGGAGACCGAGGAGCTGGCCGCCGGTATGGCCGGTCGGAACATCCGCGCGGGCGCTTATCACGCCGGTCTGCGCGCCGCGGAACGATCGGCCGTGCAGGATGCGTTTCTGGGCGGGGACCTCGACGTGCTCGTGGCCACAACCGCTTTCGGTATGGGCATCGACAAAGCTGACGTCCGGTTCGTCCTGCACGCCACCGTCGCGGAATCATTGGACGCGTATTACCAGGAGATCGGGCGCGCCGGACGGGACGGCGAACCGGCGTCTGTCGTGCTGTTCTACCGGCCGGAGGACCTGGGGCTCCGCCGGTTCTTCGCCGCTGGCGGCTTCGACGAGCAGCGGGTGCGGGAGGTCTACGAGTTCGCCGCAGCACGCCCCGGCGACTTTCGCGCCCCGGAAATCGGCGCCCGGATGGACGTGGGCCGCCGACGAGTCACGTCCGCTGTCAACCTGCTCGAGCAGGTCGGGGCCGTCGCACTCGACCGGCGCGGCCGGGTCGGCGCGCTGGACTGGTCCGACTCCGACGACGTCGTGCGAGCCGCCCGCGATGTCGCCGAACGGCGAGAAGCTTTCGATGCCACCCGGTTGGAGATGATGCGCGGCTACGCCGAGGCGACCACCTGCCGGCGACAGTTGGTGCTGTCCTACTTCGGTGACGATCCGATCGAGCCCTGCGGCAATTGCGACAACTGCGATGCGGGCCTGTCGACGACGACCGAGGAGACGAACGCAACATCACCGTTCGCAGTCGGAGAGCGGGTCGCGCACCGAGAGTTCGGGGTCGGCACGGTCATCCGGTTCGAACATCCGGAACGCGTGGTCGTCCTGTTCGACGAACAGGGTTACCGGACGTTGAGCCTGTCCCTGGTCATCGATCACGACTTGTTGAGCCAGGCCTCCTGACGCGTCGAGTCGGCTACTTCAGCAGACGCCATCGGCTTTTCACCCGACGCCACCGGACGGACCCGGACCGGCGACCAGCGAGCTGGGACGTGACCCGATGACCGACCGTCGGGACGTCGGCAGCCAGGACGCCACCAGCGGTATCAGCGCGAGGGCCGCAACGGCGTGCATCACCAGCAACCAGATTGTTCAGCGCTCAACACAGGCTCGATGTTAAGCGCTCAACTAGGAGGTGGCAGCCCCTTGAAAGTCCGGTCGGCCAACCGGTGCATCTCACCCAGTTCGTCGGCGGACAGGGCACGGTAACGGTCGAGCAGAAACTCCTGCTGCTGCGGTTCCAACAGTGCTACCAGCTCCGCACCCACATCGGTGAGCCAGATCCGGTTCGCAGCGCCGCTGGCTTCCCTGCGCACCCATCCCGCCCACGTCAGCTTGGAAACGAGCATCGAGACGTTGCCGCCGGTCACCCCGAACCGTTCGCCGATTTCCCGTTGCGCACTCCCGGGACGATCGCGGATCGCCAGCAGCACTGAAATTGGGCCGGGTTCAGGCCTTCTCGGCGAAGAAGTGCTGATGCGTCCTGGGATGTCCGGTGCACCAGGAGAGCGAGCAAGCCGAACAGCCGAGCGGACTGCTCAGCTCGTTCCGCATCCACGGCACCACCTTTCCGTATCCGGCGATCACGTGAACAACGGCACGTATGCGAACGCGCCACACCCCCGCGCTGACGGCGGCCGGATCAGGTGATCAGCCCGGCGCGCAGGCCCGCACCCACCAGGTCGTCGCTGCCGAGCTTCTCGGCGATCCTCGCGATCTGCGCCTTCACCGCCGACACCGACATGCCGAGGTCCTTGCCGATCTTCTTGACCGGTCTCCCCGACGCCACCTGCCGCAGGATGACGACCTGCTTGCGGGAGACGCCGTGCTCCCGGCGGGCATGTTCGGGGTCAGCCGGTGCGCCGAGAGTTCCGTGTGCGTCCGCGAGCAGCGCCGCCCGCACCGGGTCCGAATCGGCCGACGTCATCGGCAGCACACGCCGCCAGCCTGCCGCCCGCAGCCGGCGGATCACCCGGTCGTGCTTGCCGCGCAGCGACATGCTGACGAGCGCGAGGTCACCGGCCGGTTCCTGGCGGAGGATCTGATCGACCGCGGCAAGGGACTCCGCCCGGAGCACCCGCCCGACGCCCGAGCTGAGCAACCCGGCGGTGAGCGGCGCCCAGACCGCGTGGCCGGGGGCGACGACGAGCACCGTCCTGGATCGCAGCGCTCCACCCGCGGGGTCGAACGGCGCCCGGTGCGGCGGCAGCGACAGCTCGATCATCGGCGCCCGTGACGGCCGGGTCCGGGACCGCTCGGCGGTGGCACTGCCCATGATGTCGCTCGCTTTCCGCCCGCGGGCGGCATCACTTCGCGTGAATCGCCGGCGATCGCCGACGATCCGGTCGACTGAGTTCTGCTGCGCTATTACCCACACCCCGGGCCGACAAACAGCGGCCGCGTCGAGCCGGGGCCCGGCCGCCACCTGCTCGATGTCTACGATCCGCGGCATGGATCAGTTCAGCCGTCACGGCCTCGTCTTCCCGGTGCTCGACCGCGGGGCCGCAGACGGACCGACGATCGTCCTGCTGCACGGCTTTCCGCAGGACGCCTCGAGCTACGACGAGGTGGTGCCGGCGCTCGTCACCGCCGGGTTCAGGACGCTGGTGCCGACGCAACGGGGGTACGCAGCGACCGTGCGCCCGTCCCGGCGGCACGACTACCGCATGGAGGAGCTGGTCGCCGACGTGCTGGCGCTCGTCGACGCGGCCGGCGCCTCGGACGTGCACCTGGTCGGACACGACTGGGGCGGAGCCGTCGCGTGGGGCGTGGCCGGCCTGCATCCGGATCGGGTTCGCACCCTGACCGTGCTGTCCACGCCCCACCCGGCGGCGATGACGACCGCGATGTGGCACAGCAACCAGGCGCTGCGGTCCTGGTACATGGCCGCAGTCCAGCTGCCGTTCCTACCCGAGATGCTGCTCGCCCGGAACATGCCCAAGACCCTGCAGGACAGCGGCCTGCCGGCGGCCGCGGCCGCGCGCTACGCCGCGTCGATGACCGGGGAAGGCGCGCTGACCGGTGCGCTGAACTGGTACCGGGCCCTGCCGTATGCGCTGCGGTCGCCGGTGCCGGACATCTCCGTTCCGACGACCTTCGTCTGGGGAACCCGGGACTTCGCACTCGGCCGGTACGCCGCGGAGGCGACGCGCGGTCACGTGACGGGCGACTACCGGTTCGAGCCGCTCAAGGCCGGGCACTGGTTGCCGGAGACCCGCCCCGAGCAGGTGGCCGCCGCCATCCTGGACCGCGCCCGGTCATTGACTGGTTGAGCCGCAACCGCTCTGGGCACTGATCGGCAGGCCCCGGACACGAGACGTCCCGTCCGATGCAACCGGGGCCCGACAGTTCAATCACAAGTCCGGGCGCATCACAACGTTCGGGCACTCACAGGGTTGGGCGCTACCGGATCACCGGCGCGTCACGGAGGGAACCAGAGATGAAGACGGTCGTCACCGCGGTGCTGGGGTTTGTTCTGCTGCTGGCCGGGATCGCGCTACTCGTGCTCCCCGGACCGGGCTTCGTGCTCGTCGCCGCGGGCCTGGCGGTCCTCGCCACCCGCTTCTCCTGGGCGAAGAAGCCGTTGGACTACGCCAAGGACAAGGCTCAGCAGGGTGTCGAGGAGGTGGCGCGCAGCAAGTGGCGTGCGGCCCTTGCACTGTGCTGCGCGCTGGCTCTGATCGCGGTCGGGGTGCTGGGCGTGATCGGGGTCGATCTGCCGTTCCTCAACATGCTGACGGCGATCGTGTTGATCCTGAGCGGGTTGTTCCTGGTCGGCACGGTGATCTACGCCCGGGTCAAGGGCAACCGGCCCGCTCGGGAGCCCGCCCGCCAGCGCTGACCTGGCATCTGGCACTGCGGCCTCGATAGGCCCAGAAGAAAAATCGAATCGATTCGGTGATTCGGGAATCAGCTGTGCGTCGAGGCGCGTTGGCCCAAGAAGCGGCAGTGCGGCCGAGGATCTTCGGGTACCGGCGGCGAGCGCCCCGGGTGCCCGCCAGCCAGACGAATCGTTGCGTCCCATCGTTGCGTCCGCAGCGTTGTGTCCCAGCGGTGATTCACAGTCCCCGAGAGGTTCTTTCATGAGTTTGTCCCTGCGCACCCGCGGCGCGACCGGAGCCGACACAGCGCGTGCGGCGTCGCCCGCGGCCACGCCGCCGAACGGGCGCGCCCGCATTGGGGCCGGCCTCATCCTGATGCTGGGCGCATTGACGGCGATCGGACCGCTGACGATCGACCTGTACCTGGCGGCCTTCCCCGAGATCACCACCGAGCTGGGCACCCAACCGGCGGCCGTTCAGCTGACGATCACCGCGACGCTGGCCGGCCTCGCGGTCGGTCAGCTCCTGCTCGGCTCCATCTCCGACGCGATCGGCCGGCGCAAGCCGCTGCTCGGCGGACTGGTGCTGTACATCGTCGCGTCCGTCGGCATCGTGTTCGTGACCTCCGTCGAGGCGTTGGCCGCACTGCGGTTCGTCCAGGGACTGGCCGCATCTGCCGGGATGGTGCTCTCAATGGCCATCGTCCGGGATCGCTTCGAAGGCATCCAGGTCGGCAGGGCACTGGCCCGGCTGATGCTGGTGGTGGGCGTCGCGCCCTGCGTCGCTCCGCTGATCGGCGCGCAGTTCCTGCGGTTCGGCTCCTGGCGGCTGATGTTCGTCGCACTGGCCGTCTTCGGCGTGGTGCTGCTCGTGCTGGCGTTCTTCCTGCTGTCGGAATCGCTCCCCGCGAAGCTGCGGCGCTCCGGCGGCGTCACGGCGGCCGGCCGGTCCTACTGGTCCCTGCTGGGTGACCCGGTTTTCATGGGACTTGCTCTGCTGAGCGGCTTCTCGATGGCCGCGCTGTTCACCTACGTCTCCTCCGCGACCTTCGTGTTCCAGGAAGGCTTCGGGCTCTCGGCCCAGCAATTCGCGGTGATCTTCGCGACCGGCGCGCTGGCCGTCACGGCGGGCACCCAGCTGAACGGTGCCCTGCTCGGCCGGCTGACCCCGGCGCAGATCCTGCGCAGTGCCGTGCTGGCCTCGCTTGTCACCACCGGATCACTGGTGGTGGTGTCCCTGCTCGGCCTCGGGATCTGGCCGCTCATCGCCCTGCTGATCGTGACACTGCTGATGACCGGCCTGCTGCTGCCCGCCGTTCCGATGATCGCCCTGGAAGCCAACGCGCACCGTGCCGGGAGCGCCGCCGCATTACTCGGCGCGTTCCAGTTCGGGGTGGGCGCCACGGTGGCGCCGCTGACCGGTCTGTTCCCCGGTGGGTCGGCTCTCGCGATGACGTCGGTGATGTTCGGCGGCGTCATCGTCGCGGCGATCATCACCCTGGCGATCGGTCCTGCGCTGCGACGGATGTCGCCCGCGGACGGCGATGGTGCGAACGAACTGGATGGAGCCGAAAGGACGGTCGACGCTCGGCTGGCCGGCCCGACAACCGGCTGACCTGGCCCGACCGGCTGACCCAGCAGGGGTTCGGAGCCGACCCCCTGCTGGGGCCGGTAGGTCCGATCGAGCCTGGCCCGGCCCGATCGGCCAGATCCTTCAGCCCGCGAGTGAGGGCTGGTGCTCCCCGGCGTGGTGACGCCGCAATTGGCAGGGCCGCGGGTCCTCCGCGTAACCGCACCGCGGCGTGTGGCATTCGACACACCGGGCGACTTTTTCGTGCGGGTTGAACAGCCGTTCCATGACGACGATTTCCCAGAGATGATCGCACTGGTCCTTTGTGGGACGGTTCTCCCAGTCCCACGGCCAGGCGGGTTGGACGCGCGTGTGGCGCATCGTGGTGGACCGTGGCGACGTTGCCGTGTCCATGCGGATCACCCTCGTTCTCGTACCAAGAACTCGCGGTTTTTTTCCGACAACGATGTCGAAAAAAAGGATGTCGGCAGGTCCCCCAAAGGTGATGACCTGCCAACAGAAATGACTATAACCGGCACATCACCCAAAACGCAGGGTCGAAGCGCCCCCCTGATCGGGTCGATTGTCACGGCCCGCAACACCGGTTTGTTGACGAGTCCCTCAGACGAGCTCGGACGGCCACCCGCTTGCGCCACGATCGGGCGATCCACGACGCAGCGAGGACTGTCGTACCCCGATGCCATGCTGCGGATGACGGCCAGAGCCCATCCTTCGGGCGGCCGGCCAGGGAGGGTTTTCGATGACACAGCATGTATCGATCCAGCGTCTTTCGACCCAGCAGGTTTCGGGAGTATCGAGCAAGCGTGCACCAGGTGTGTCCGGCCCGGAACGGCTGTCCCGGTTGGGCATCTCGATCGAGGCCGTCACGCGTTCGCTCCGGCGCGCCGACGCCGCCGGCGACGACTGGAGCCCGTTGGACCCGCCGATCCTGCACGGGTTGCTGAGGTGGGCGAGGACCACGCGCTATCTCCGCGAGGAGCTCGTGCCTGCGGGATGGTCCTTCGACAACCCGCGCAACCTCGCCCGGACGATCCACCCCTCCGGCGAGTTCGCCATCGTTGTCGCCACCGGTGACGATCAGACGGGTCGACCGGATGCGGTCGCCGCGCCGCGGCATCCCCGTGGATACGCAACAGAGCAGGCGGTGAACGCCAACAATCAGCTGACCTTCGACTTCGGCTTGCTCCTCCAGGCGGCGCGGGCCGAGACAGGTTCGCCGATCGGCGGTATTCGCACCTGGCTGCTGCTGTTCGCCACCGACGAGGAGTTCTTCCACGTCGAGCTGTCCTTGCCCGAGACCTACGACGACGGGCGGATCACCTCCTGGACCGAGCGCATTCTCTTGCCGCCGATCCCACGGGAGAGGACGGCGACCCGTCCGCCGGACGACCCGTGGCCGACCGTGGACATCGGCGGGGTGGAACGACACGCCGATCGCGGTGGTCGTTGAGTTGGCGGCGCAGGCGGAGTACGAGAAACACATGCGGCGACAACGCGTGGATTCGACCAGCCTGGAATCGATAGGTTTCGATCCGGCGACGAACCAGTTGGAGATCCAGTTCCGTGCGGGCGGGGTTTACCGGTATGCGGTTCCGCGACGCATCTACCGCGAGCTGATGAAGGCCAGCAGCCTCGGGGCGTTCTTCGCCCGGCGTATCCGGCATGCCTACCCGGGTTGGAAGGTGGAGGGCTGACTGCCGCCGAGCTCATCGGAGACGTCGTCAAGTCCAGCGGGTGTCGTTACGGCACCCGGGACAACGTCGGCAACAGCATGGACACGCTGAAGATCATCGATGGTCCCGCCGGCGGTTACCTGGGCGTCTATCACACCGGCGACACGGTCAACCTGGCGGTGAGCGACGACGTGCTCACCTGGACGCTGGTCACCTGCCTCGACGGACAGGCCACCCAGCCGACGATCCGCGCACTGCCCTCCGGCGGATACCTCACCGCGGTGGAGTTCAACACCCAGCGGGGCTCCGGCGGGATGCTCCGGTTTCGGCACTACCCCGACCTCGACGCCCTTCTGGCCGGCGAGTCCGACCGCGACCGCACCGTCCAGCGCACGTTGTCGGCCTGCAACGAGGGAACGCCGCACGTCAGCTCCGTCGAGTGGGGATCAGGAATCGACGACTCGGTCATCGAGGTGGGTTTCCACTACCAGCGCCGCTGCGATGTCGACCGTCAGGCCGGCGGCGTGCTGTCCGGGTTCGATCGCTGGAACGCGGTCGCCGACACGGCACGGGATCAGCGGATCGCAGCGGCCGCGACCGCCGCATACCGCCGGGTTCGCGGCAACATCGGCGGTCGCGACGCTGTGCGGGTGGACGGCGCCGTGCAGACGGTCTACGAGGTGCAGCACCGCAAGAACGATTTCAGCAGTTGGCGGATCTACCTCGAAGACGACAGGGGCGCCGTCTCGCCGGTCCCGGTCAGCACCCACGGCGGCTCCACCGCCTTCGCCAACCCGAAGGTCACGGCCATCATGTCGCCGTCCGGGGTGCCGGCACTGGCGGTGACCCTGTTCGTCCCGGTGGAAGGCGCCGCCCCTGGCGAGGCCGGGGAGCTGATCCACTACCGGGAGACCGACCGGCTAGACGTTCCCTGATCGGGCGCATCGAGCAGCACGGCAGGATCGGTGGCCGCTCCGTCACGCACGGGCGGGTGTTCAGCTCGTGCCCGCCGCGCTCAGCTGGTAGCGGCGCCGCGGTACCGGCCAGCCTCAGCTGGTCGCGAGCCCCGCGGTCCGCTGCGCCAGGGCGACGAGGTCGCCCGCCCGCAGACCGGGCCAGCCGTGCAGCATGCCCACCCAGCGCTGCGGCACCGCCGACAGTCCCCAGCGCGCCCCGAGCAACCCTCCCGCGATGGCCGCCGTGGTGTCGGTGTCGTTGCCGGCCCGGACGGCCAGTTCCACCGCCCGGGGGAACTGGTCACGGTTCTGCTCGGTGTTGCTGATGGCCCACCACGCGGTCTGCAGGGCATGCACCACCCAGCCGTTGTTGCTGAAGTGGGCGGGCTCCCCCGATTCGGCCTCGTCCAGCCGTTGCCCCCAGAAGTCGGCAGCCTCCGGAGCCGCGACGTCCAGGTACCCGCGGACACCGTCGAAGGAGCCGGTGAGCGCCGCGTGCCGGATCGCGTACGACCACAACTGGCAGGCCTGCCCCGCGCGCTCGTCGGCGTGCGTGAGCTCGCTGACCCGCAGGGCCGCATCGACGCAGGCAGCGGCCTCGTCGAGATACGCGATCCCGACGGCGGCAGTCCGCATCAGCGAACCGTTGCCGCCGGTCCTGCCGACGATCGATCCCGCTGAAGCGGTCATCGCCGCAGCGGTCCGGTCGCGGGCCGACAGCACCATCCGGGTTTGTGACCCGACGTCCTTCGGGCCACCGTTGAACCACTCGAGGAATCCGGCCGCCACCGCGTCCAGCCCGTCGGCGGTCCGCAGGTCCCGGCCCTCCGCCGTCACCCTGGCGACGGCCACGGCCATCGAGGTGTCGTCGGTCCATTCCCCCGGCGCGAAGCCGAACGGCCCGCCGCCGATCATGTCGATCTCGGTGGCCGGACCGGGCGTGGTGAACTCGTAACCGGCGCCGAGCGCGTCGCCGGCCGCTGTCCCGACCAGCACTCCTGCGACCCGATCCGCCTGTGCCTCGTCCAGCTCCATCTGCCCCTCACCCCCAGGGCCCACTTCCGGCGGTTCGGCCCGCCGTCGACACCCGAGGGTGCGCGCCCTTGTCGGGGTTCATCATCCATCGACTCGCCGTCGCGGTCTCATTCCGCGCCCGGGGCCGGCCGTGAGCAGGCCGTGACGTGCACCGCTGTCCCGCGATGTCGTTCGGTGACCCGAACCATTGTTGGTCAACGCAGCGCGGCAGCCACCACTCGGAGATCGAGCACGAGACCGGCGAAGGCGGTGTCGCGCTCCTCCGCTGTACGGGACCTGAGCACCGCCGACGGGTGGATCGTGGCGATCGCCGCGGTCACCGGCACCGCACTGGCCGAGTACGGGCCCGCCGCAGGCGGCCAGTCCAGGAGCTCGCCGCGTTGCTTCGTGACCCGGAACGCGGACCCGAACAATGCCTGCGCCGCCGTTGCTCCCAGGGCCACCACGATCTCCGGTTGAACGGCGGTCAATTCCGCGGTCAGCCACGGCTCGCAGGCGGAAACATGACGCGCCGCGGGTTTCTCGTGGATCCGGCGTTGCCCGCCCGCGGTGCTCTTGAATCTGAAGTGTTTGACCGCGTTGGTGACGTACGCGGCCGATCGATCGATGCCGGCCTCGGTCAGCGCGCGGTCGAGCAACTGCCCGGCGGGGCCGACGAACGGCGCACCCGCCCGATCCTCCAGGTCGCCCGGCTGCTCGCCGACGAACATGGCCCTCGCCCCGGCCGAGCCGGCCCCGAAGACGGTCTGCGTCGCGTTCTCGAACAGCTCGCAGCCGCGGCAGCCGCGTGCAGCCTCGGCGAGCGAGGGCAGATCGGTAACGGCAGGGACGTACGGCTCGGCGGTGCTGGCGGCCATCATGACCGGTCAGGTTCCCCGGTCCCGGCGGGCCAACCAGAGCGGCGGGCACAGCGCGCGGCTGCTGGAACGGAGCAGGTGCGCACCCGGGGACGCTTACTGTGGCGGGCATGTCGAGCGACACCCGCACAGATGCGCTGCCCCACCACGAGATCGCCTGGTTGGGCCCCCCGTCCTCCGACGGCAGGGCCGTTCCGACGCTGGTGCTGCTGCACGGCTACGGCTCCAACGAAAAGGACCTGATCTCCCTGGTCCCGGCGATGCGGATGTTCCTACCCGGCGTCACCGCGCGCGTCATCGCCGTCCGCGGTTCGTATCCGGCGCCCGCCCGGTCCCGCGGCTACTCCTGGTTCCCCGGATCCGTCATGGTGCAGCCGACCACGGCCGCCATCGGCGACACCGCGGACCGGGTGGCCGCCGTCGTCCGGCGTTACACCGGAAAGGCTGTCGTGCTGGGCTTCTCGCAGGGGATGTGCACCGCGATCACGGTGCTGCGCCGTCATCCCGACCTGGTGACCGGTCTGGTCGGGCTGAGCGGGTTCATGTTCGACGACGACCATCCCGGGGATCCTCACCTGGCGGTCTCCGCCGCCACCGGTACCGGTGTGCCTGCGTTCGTCGGATACGACCCCGCCGACCCGATCATCCCGTCGGTCGCGAACCGCTGGGCGCTGACCTACCTGAGGACGCACACCGCGCTGGAGGAACACAGCTACCCGGGCATGGGGCACAGCGTGTCGATGAACGAGATCCAAGACCTGGCAAGGTTTCTGAAGAACCTGCTCAGCTGATCGGTCGGGTTCTACTGGTCCTTGACCAGGTGCAGCAGCCAATCGCGGGACGTCCGGATCAGCGCGTAACGGCGCGCACCCTGCCGGCCGTGCAGGGTGAACACGAACCGGCGCTCCGTGCGGTCGTGCTCCTGCCACCAGCCGATGTCGGCGATGGATTTGTCGGCGTCGGTGTACGTCAGGTGGTCGAGGTCGTGGTCGGCAACCTCGACGGCGAGCCGGTTCTCGGCCGGATCGGTCGGCAGTCCCCGGGGCACCGCCCACGACCTCAGCACCCCGTTCTCCTCGAGCCGGAGATCGAAGTGAGGCCGTGGACGCCGGTGGTCGTGCAGCACGAACGCAGGGCGTACGCCGGCACCGTCCGCAGTGCCGCTCACCCCGGCTGCCGGGTCCTGTGCCGCCATGGCGGTCAGTGTGCCCGCTCGACGCCCGGCGGCCCGACCTTCTGATGACAGTGGACGGACGAACCGACATCATCGGGACGGCGGTGACAGACTGCTCGAATGGGTAAGAAACAGCGGGACGGCGCGTCAACCGGCAAGGAGAAACACAAAGGCTCGAAGAAGATGAAGGAGAAGGAGTACCAGCGCGAGCTGCGGCCGCTGCACGTCGAGTTGGTGCAGCTGCAGCAGTGGGTGAAGGCGTCCGGCGCGAAGGTCTGCATCCTGTTCGAGGGCCGTGACACCGCGGGCAAGGGCGGCACCATCAAAGCCATCACCGAGCGGGTCTCCCCCCGTGTGTTCAGCGTCGTCGCGCTGCAGGCACCGAACGTACGCGAGCAGTCGCAGATGTACGTGCAGCGGTACATCGGCCACCTCCCGGCCGCCGGCGAGGTGACGATCTTCGACCGCAGCTGGTACAACCGGGCCGGCGTCGAGCGGGTGATGGGTTTCTGCACACCCGAGCAGACCGAGTACTTCCTGCAGGTGGTGCCAGGAGTCGAGAAGGCCATCGTGGACTCAGGTGTCATCCTGCTGAAGTACTGGCTCGAGGTCAGCCGCGAGGAGCAGACCCGGCGACTGAAGAACCGGATCAACGACGGCCGCAAGACCTGGAAGCTGTCGCCGATGGACCTCAAGTCCTACGCCCGGTGGTACGACTATTCGCGGGCCAGGGACGCGATGATCGAGTCGACCGACACCCCATGGGCACCGTGGCATCTCGCCCGCACGGACGACAAGAAACGCGGCCGGATCGACATCATCACCCACCTGCTCAGCCAGATCCCCTACGAGCAGCAGCCCACCAAGCCGGTGAAGCTACCCGCGTCGCAGAAGCCCCACGGTTACCGCGAGTCCGAGCACCCGTTCCGGTTCATCCCGAGCACCGCCTGACCGCACCGTCCGGACAATCGACTGTCCAGTTGCGGGCGCTCCACGCGTCCCCAACGCACGCAACTGGTCAGTCGATGAGGGGTGTGGAGAGCCCGGACCTGCAGGAGCGGCCCCGGGCCACCATGTGCCATGCCCAGGAAGCCGCTGCCGCCGCAACTGCGGGCAGCCGCCTTCACGGTCGCCCAGGGCCGGTCACTCGGGCTCGGGCAGAGCCGCCTGCGTGGACCGGACCTGCAACGCCCGTTTCGTGGGGTCCGCATCAGTACCGGCACACCCGCGGCGGAGGCGCCGGGTCCGGAGCAGGTTCTGCGGACCCGCTGCCGTGAGGTGCGGGACACATCTCATGCTGGTGGTGTGAGGCGCAGCCGGACGTTCGGAAGGAAAGTGGACAGCGCAGGGGACGACACCGTCGCCGGCCCCCGGACGGTCTGAGGGTGACCGATCCGACATGCAACCGCCGATCGACAAAGGGAACTGACATGGCAGTAGGACCCGTCCAATTACTCGTACTGGGCTTTCCGAAGCCGGACTTCCACGGCGAGATCATCGCCGAACTGGAACGCCTCCGTGCGAACGACACCGTCAAGGTGATCGACGCGCTGGCGGTCTACAAGGACGACGAGGGCGACGTCGAGGTGGTGCACCTCAGCAACCTGTCCGAGGAGGAGGCCATCGAGGTGGGCACCGTCATCGGCGCACTGATCGGTCTCGGCGAAGGCGGCGAGGAAGGCTTCGTCGAGGGCGCGATCGAAGGCGGCGAACTGGCCGCCGAGGGTTTCACTCCGCTGGGCGAGGCAGAGGATTGGGACATCCTGGAGGACGTCCCGAACGGTTCTGCGGCTGCACTGATCCTGCTCGAGCACGTCTGGGCAATCCCGCTGCGTGACGCGCTGATCCGGGCCGGCGGTGTCCGGCTGAGCGACGGCTTCATCAGCCCGCTCGATCTGATCGAGGTCGGTCTCTACAGCGCCGAAGAAGCCGCCGAACTGCACGCCCTGGAGACGGCCGCCGCCAAATCCTGAACCACGCCGCTCGCCCCGAACACCGTCCCCCGCTGCAGTCGATCCTGAAGGAGGTGCCATCACATGTTCGCTTCCCGTCGAGTTGCCCGCCGCACCAGTCGCCGCGTCGTTCGCCGTCGCCGATGACGTTTCCGACGCGCATCTGAGCGCACGGAACCACGCTGATCCACTGCACAGGGACGGGCGGCCGCTAGATGCGGCCGCCCGTTCCGCTGCGCGCCCACTGGAGCTCCCGCACTGCTGCGTCCCTAGTGCTGCGTCCGTACTGCTGCGCGCCGTAGTGCTGCCCCGCTCTGTGGAGCCCGTGCTGCAGCGGATCGCGTCATCGGCTGGTGGCCGCCGGGTAGATCGACACCTCGGTGGCCTTGACCGCGAAGTGGACCCTTTTGCCGGGGACGAGCTCCAGGTCGGCCGCCGACGCCGCAGTGATGTCGGCGACGAGAGCTGTTGCTCCCGCTGCTGTCCCGGCGGCATGGACCCGGACCAGCTCGCCCCTGGGTTCCAGTTCGGTGACGGTGACCGGCAGGTGATTGCGGGGGCTGCCGGTGGGTTCGCTGAGGTGCACCGCCACGGCGGCCGGACGGAAGACCGCGACGGCATCCTGCCCGGTCACACACGTGGGGTCGAGAATTCCGTGGATTCTCGTCCCGTCCGGAGCGTCCAGGCCGCTGCCGGTTGCCCTGCCCGCAACCAGGTCGATGCCGGCGATCCGGGCGGCGAACGCCGACCGCGGCTCGGACAGGACGGTTCGGGCGGGGCCGTCCTCCACGACGCGGCCGGCGTCCAGGACGACCACCCGGTCGGCCAGCGACAACGCGTCGATGAGGTCGTGCGTGACCAGCACCGCGGTGCGGCGGGCGTCGCGGAGCACCCTGCGGAGCAGTTGGCGCAGTGCCGGCGCGACCGCGACATCCAGTGCGGCCATGGGTTCGTCGAGCAACAGCAGGGCGGGGTCCGCGGCCAGCGCGCGGGCGATCGCGATGCGTTGCGCCTGCCCGCCGGACAGCTGTGCCGGCTTCCGGTCAGCTCGACACCCCAGTCGGTCGAACCGGCCACCAACCGTGCGTCCGGGTGCTC